>DASZZN010000029.1 GCA_035544955.1 Candidatus Dormiibacterota bacterium | reverse complement strand
GACCAGCAACAGTCTTCCAAAGGGGGTGAGTCGCGGCCTATGCTGCATCTGAGCCTCCTCTCGGTCTGGTTGTTGTTCACACCCCAAACCGTGCAAGGAGGCTCTTCAGTTGTCAACAAGGTCCGTGGGAACTACACCTAGGCGGCGATCCGCCCTTCGAGACTGAATCGACGGTGCCACCGCGCCAGCGGACGCGGCGCCCACCAGTTGGTGCGCCCGAGCAGCCGCATCACGGCTGGGACGATCAGGGCACGGACCAGGGTGGCATCGATGGCGACCGCGATGGCCAGCCCCAGACCGATCGACTTGATCAGCACGACGTCCGCCAGTCCGAAGGCGAGGAAGACGGCCACCATGATCCCGGCGGCGCCGGTGATCAGCCGGCCGCTCTTCTCCAGCCCATCGGCGACCGCCTGGGTCGTGTCGCCCGTCCGCCGGTACTCTTCCTGGATCCGGCTGATCAGCAGCACCTCGTAGTCCATCGAGAGCCCGAAAACGATGCAGAACAGCAACACCGGGACGGAGGGGTCGAGGGGAGCCGCGGTGAAGTTCAGCAGCGAGCTGAAGTGACCTTGCTGGAAGATCCAGACCAGCGCCCCGAAGGAGGCCCCGATCGACAGGATGTTCATGATCACGGCCTTGAGGGGGAGCACCACCGATCCGGTCAGCAGGAAGAGCACGAGGTAGGTGACGATCATCACGTAGCCGACCGCGAGCGGAATCCGCTGCAGGATGAAGTCGGTGAAGTCGATGGAGAAGGCGTCCACCAGCACGCTACTGCCGGCAGGCGGGGTCATGGTTCGCAACGAGTGGACGATGGCGCGAGCGGCATCGCTTTCCTGGCCATTCTTCGTGACGACCGAGAGGACCGCGATCTGCGGGCCGGTTGTCCCGTGGACGATGGCCTGCACGCGCGCCGGCTGGGCCGCGGCCGGCTGAGTGAGCAACGCCTGGTAGGCGGAACGACTGAGCGAGGAATCGTAGGTCACCAGGCTCTCGACGCTTTCCACGCCCGGGATCTGCTTGATGTTCCGGGCGAAGTCATACAGACCTCCAATGCGGTCGGTGGTCTGCGGGCCGCCGTTCGAATAGTGGACAACCACGCTGAAGAAGGTCTGGCCCTGCCCGGGAAACTGCTGCAGCTGGTCGTAGCCGCGGCGACTCTCCGCATTTGGCGGTAGCATCCCGACATCGCCGTTCGCGATCTTGATTTGGAAGAACGGCGACGCCATCACCAGCAGCAACGCCACGATCGGCACCAGCACCAGGACCGGTCTGCGCATCACGCGCATCGCCAGACCGTGCCAGAACCCATGACCCGCCCTTCCGCGGGGCAGCGGCACGCGCAGCCACGTCACGCGATGACCGAGGATCGCCAGCAGCGAGGCAAGGAAGGTCAGCGCGTACAGCACGGCGATCGCGACCACGATGGCCCCGGCGAAACCCATCGATGCCAGAAAGGAGCCCTGGAAGAACAGCATGGCGCTCAACCCGATCGCGACCGTGATCCCGGAGAAGGTGACCGCGCGACCGGAGGTCCGCATGCTGGCGATCAGCGCCTGCTCGGTCGTCCGGCCGGCAGCCAGCTCTTCGCGGAAGCGGTTGACGATGAAGAGCGAGTAGTCGATCGCCACGCCAAGACCAATCAGGGTGACGATGTTGGTCGCGTAGGTGGACACATCGGTGAAGCGCGCGAGCACGCCGACCGCAGCCAGGCCGCCGACCACCGCGACGCCACCCACGCCGAGGGGAAGCAGCGCGCTGACTACCGTACCGAAGACGAGCAACAGCAAGACCACCACGACAACGAGGGAGACCAGTTCGGCTCGCTGCAGGTCGGCTTGCAGGTACTTGTCGAAGTCGGCAGCGATGGCGACGTTGCCGGTGCCAAGGACCTGCAGCTGATCGGAATGCACCTTGGCTCGAAGCTGCGTGTAGTACTGGCGGGCGGTGGGGTAGTCGTCTTTGAGGGTGACCAGCGCGTAGACATGGTGGCCGTCCGTCGACGTCATGGCACGCGCTTGCTCAGCCGTGACATCAAAGGGAGTCTCGATGCTCTTCACCCGTGGGTCAGCCTGGAGCGGTTGAAGCGCGGTCAGCACGGCGGGTTTGAAGGCGGGGTCCTGCACCGGCATCGTCTGGCTGCCAAAGACGAGGACAAACGATGACCCGGCGCCATTCTGCGGCAACTGACTCTGCATCAGGGCGACCGCTCGTCCGGACTCGGTGTTCCCTCCACCGCTGTTCTTCGTGGTGCCGCCGTTGAACAGCGCCACGATGGAGGCGGCCAGCAGGAGCCCAGAGACGCCCAGCATGAGCCAGCGGAATCGGTAGACGACGTGACCCCACCAGGCAAACATGTCAGCCCACCTCCAGCGAAACCGGCGGTCTGGTTGCAAAGGCGATCGTGATCTCGCTCAATGCGTCGATCGCCGCCTCGGCGTCGAACTCAGGATTCATCACCTTCTGCAGGTAGATGCCATGCAGGCTTCCCCAGATGGCGGCCGCGATTGCATCGGCCGACGCAACCGGCGGGTCAGCCATGCCGGCGATCACGCCCTGGGTGATGCGCGCGATGAAGGCGCGCCGCTCCTCGATGAAGCTACGGACCGCCGCCGCGATCTTGGCGTTGTGCAGCCCAACGCCGAACATGTCGAAGGTCAGCAGGAAGAGGCCTCGGTAGGTCTTGAGCTCCTCTTTCGCGAGCTCGAACCCCATGCGGGCAACCATTATCGGGTCGGCGTCCTCCGGGAGCGGTCCGGTGGGGTTCACCCCGGCCTGTTGCCAGACCCCCATCAGGGGCTCGCAGGCGTGTTCGATGGCCGCGACCAGCAGGTCTTCCTTGGTCTCGAAGTAGTAGTGCGCCAACCCCGGCGCCACTCCGGCTTCGGCCGCGATGTCCTTCATCGAGGTCTCGTGGTAGCCGCGCTTGACGAGCGTGCGGTACGCGGCGTCAACGATCCGTTCCTTGGTCTGGTCAGGCACAGGCTACTCTGTAGTGTTTATTTGGTCAATCAATCAAACGCTGGGTTATTAAAGCAAACCCGTGCCGCGACGTCAAGGTTGATTCGAAACAGCTAGCCGGCGACGGCGGGACGGAGAACCGGCTGGGGATGGGCCGTGTATTCGGCGACTAACCGGTCGACGGTCTCCTTCCAGGAGAACTGGGTGGCGACCAGACGGCTGCGGCGGCTGAAGCACCGGCGCAGTTCCTCGTCGGCGAGCAGGCGACCGATGCGCTCGGCGTACTGCGCGGGATCGTGGGAAACCAGCGTGTAGCCGGTCAGGCCGTCCTTGACGATGGTGGGGAGACCGCCGACCCGAGCCGCCACCACCGGCGTGCCGCAGGCGGCCGCCTCGAGCGCGACCAGCCCGAACGACTCGCTGTAGGAGGGGACGACGCACACCGACGCCAGGCTGAGATAGCCGGCCAGCGCCGGCTGGTCCACCGACCCAAGGAACCGGATCTGCTTGCTGATACCAAGCGAGTCGGCCAGCGCTACCAGGCGGGCCCGTTCGCCTCCGCTCAACCGGCTCTCACTCGCGCCGTTCTGGCTGTCGTCTCCGATCACCAGTAGGATCGGTGGTTCCGGCTGGGCGCGGTCGGCGACGAGGTGCGCCATCGCCCGAATCACGGTTTCGGCGCCCTTGAGACGCTCGAGCCGTCCGGCGAAGACGACCACGCCAGCGTCCCCCAGACCCAGGCGCTTGCGAAGCGCTCCGGTCGGCCGTTCCGTGAAGACCTGGAGATCGACGCCCGGGGCGACCACGCTCAGCCGGTTGCGCGACGCGCCATAGAGACGAATCAGGTCATCGGCCTCCTGCACGCTGGAAGCGATCAGGTGATCGCAGTTGCGCACGATCGCCTGCTCCACGGCGATCCGATGCTCCGGCTCGACGATCGCCCCCTCCGCGGCCATCTCGTTCTTGACGCGCGCCAGGGTATGGAAGGTGTGGAACCATGGCAGGCTCCACTCATCGCGCAGACGGGAGGCGACCCAGCCAGAGAGCCAGTAGTGGCTGTGGACCAGGCTGAATGCAACCCGGCGGCGCCGCTGCTCGTGCAAAATGGCTTCGCTGAAGTCGGGGAGCAGATCGAACAGCCGCCCCTTCTCGATATCCTCCGCGGGCCCCACAGCCAAGCGCGTCACCCAGCTCCGCTCGGCCAGCCGGATCCGGTCCGGCCCCTGCGCAGTCGAGCGCCGCGTGAAAACCTCGGTCGCGATCCCGCGCCGGCTCAGCTCCTCGCAGACCGCCCGCACGTAGACATTCATCCCGCCGTTTTCGCCGGCTCCCAGGGCGGCGACCGGCGAGGCATGCAGGCTGACGATCGCGAGCGGTTTCAAATCTGGCTGGCCTCCTGGTGGCGGGTCGCCACCCCATCGTCGCGGTTTGGTCACCGCGAGGTCAACTTCGAACGCGTACCGAGGTTGTCCCGGGTTGTCGCTGGCGGCGCCCTATGCTACCGTTGTCCGGATTCTTAGCCACCCTGGCCGGAACCCAAACTTACGATCCACTCACCGCCAGTCAACCCGCTAAAGCGCTTTCGGCTGCCGCTCCTCGTCCTAACCCTGGTCTTCTGTTACGGGACGATCGGCTACATGGTGCTTCTGCGCTGGAATTTCGTCGACTCCCTCTTCATGGTCCTCACCACCGTGACGACGGTCGGCTACGAGGAAGTCCATCCGCTCGGCGAGGGCGGCCGGGTCTTCACCATGACGGTCATCGTCCTCGGCGTGGGGACCATGCTCTACACGCTCGGCATCCTCGCCGAAACGCTCATCGAAGGACACCTCGGCCGGTACGCTAGGATGCGCGGCATGGAACGCCGGATCGCCGGCCTGAACGACCACTTCATCGTCTGCGGATACGGCCGGATGGGAACGCGAGTCGCCCAGGAGTTTCGGCAGCTGGACACGCCCTTTGTCGTCGTCGAGAGCAATCTCGAACCACTCGAGCGGCTGCGGGCGAGTGACCTGCTCTATGTCGAGGGGGACGCCGCCTCGGACGACGCCTTGCTCAAGGCCGGCATCCTGCGCGCCAAGGGATTGGTCACCGCGGTCGACTCCGACGAGCGGAACGTCTTCATCACCCTTACCGCCCGGTCGCTGAATCCAGCCCTGCTGATCGTCGCCCGCTCCTCGTACCAGGACTCGACCGAGAAGCTGCGGCGCGCTGGCGCCAACCAGGTGGTCTCTCCCTACCTGATGGGCGCCCACCGGATGGCAGCGCTGGCGGTTCGGCCGGTGGCGGTGGACGTCCTCGATACGGTGCTTCACGGCGAGAACATCGACCTGGTCATCGAGGAGTTGCTGGTGGAATCCGGCTCCAAGGTGCTGGGCCGCACGCTCGCCGACTCGGGGATCAAAGAGGCTGGCGCCAACGTGCTGGCCATTCGCAAGCGCAGCGGGCAGCTGCGCATCAACCCACCAGACACGCAGGTCCTCGAGAGCGACGACCTGCTGGTCGCCATCGGAACGCGCAAGCAGATGAGCGCCGCCGAACGGCTGCTCTGACGCGCCGCGGGAGCGGTCGTGGCCGCCCCTAAGCGCTTCCTTTTCCTCTTTTCGGATACTGGCGCCGGCCATCGGGCGGCCGCCGAAGCCGTGGCCGCGGCGCTCGCCCGCCGCTATCCGAACCAGTTTCATGTCGAGCTCTTCGACCCCATGGCCGACCAGCGCGTCATCGCCGGGCGCCTGACCGCCCTCTACGGGCCGATCACGCGGCGGGCGCCGTTCCTGTGGGGCGCTGCATATCGCGCCACCAATTTCAAGCCGGCCGTCCGTCTCTTCCAGCACGCGGTCGGCCGCGGTCTGCGGCGCAAGCTCCATGGCGCGCTCGAACCCCGACCCGCCCTGGTGGCCAGCTTCCATCCGCTGCTGAACCACGCCGCCGTCGACGTCATGCCCTACGGGGTCCCGCGGGTCACTGTAATCACCGACTGGATCAACTTTCACCAGGCATGGACCGATTTGATGGCAGACTGCATCATCTGTCCGTCCGATGCTGCCGTCGAGCTGTGCCGCCGCCGCGGGGTGCCGGCAGCGCGCCTCGTCAAGGCGGGGCTGCCTATCCATCCACGATTCCAGGACGCGATCCGTGGATTTAGCGACAAGACGGCGATGCGGCTCAAGCTTCGCCTGCGCCCGCATGCGCCCACCGTCTTGCTGGCGGGCGGTGGCGATGGCACGGAACCGCTGCGCAAGTACGCGGCGGCGCTGGCTCGATCACCGCTCGACGTGCAAGTGCTCGCCATCTGCGGCCGTAACCAGGCGTTGGCGGAGCGCATCCGCGAGGACAATCACGCCGGCGTGTACGTCTTCGGCTTTGTCGACAACATGCCGGAGTTGTTGCTCGCCTCAGACCTGCTCGTCACCCGCGCCGGACCGGGGATGATCGCGGAGGGCCTGGCCTGCGGTTGCCCGCTGCTGCTGACGGGCTACTTACCGGGCCAGGAAGAAGGCAACGTGAAGGAGGTGGTCGGTCGCAGCCTCGGCCGCTTCGTGCCGCGGCCGGACGACCTCGTTGACGCCGTGACCGACTGGTTTGCGAAGCCGCAGGTGGAACGGTTGCAAGACGCCGAGAGGGTGCGCGCTGCCGCCGACCCTGGTGCGGCTTTTCAGATCGCCGACGTGCTGGTCCGAATGAGCGCCTGACTTCATATCGGGCGCCGAAGGCGGCCCCAGATAACCGCCCCGATCGAGAGCGGAATCAGAACTGCCAGGACTCCAAGCCCGACCGCGATCACCGCGATGATCGCAGCGCCAGGCATGAGCAGGCAGCCGGCCGCGACGAACCCGCACTTGCCGGTTGAGTATTGGGTCGCCGGGGGCGTGATGTAACCGGTGCCCATCCACACCGACGCGGCCGGCAACGCCCACAAGCCACCGAACGGTAGCAGCACCCATCGCCGGCCCGTGGGCCACGACAGGACAGCCGTCCCGGCGATCGTAATTCCGAGCAGCGCAGCGAAGAGCGGCCAGTGAGACGACATCCAGTCGGGGATCGTTTGCACATGCGCATCCACCGGAAAACTGGCCGAGATCACCATGCTGTTCGCGGGGACACCCACAAAATGGCCGGCCAGCGTGTCGTGGCTCCGATCCAGGGCTGGGATCGCGCGTGCGCGCCATCCCGCAGGCAGTTGGGTCTGCACCGACAGATCGCCAAAACTGGCCCACTGGCGAGCCGGAGCCAGGATGTAGGCCAGCTGCCAGATGGTGGTGGTTTCCGGCGCGGCCATTCGTCCAGGTTGCACGGCATAGGCAACCGACAGCCGATGCGGGCCGGGGGTAATCATCACCGTGAACCGGAAGGCGGTCCCGGGCGTGGTGGCATAAGGAATCGACGAGGCGCCGTCGAGTGCCGGTGTCGTCGTCGGGGGCTTCCACGCGTCGGGAAGCTGGGTCAAGGTCGTGGCACTGGCTGCCACCGGCGCGTCATCAAATGTGACCGTGAACGCTGACCCGTTGGTCATTGCGTGATCGGCGAGAAAGACGAGCTCGGCCGAGCTTGACGCGGCGTCGTTGCGCAAGAAGTACGTCATGTGGACCTGTGCCGGGCTGGCGTCGGCCAGCCGACGCAGGTCGAAGCTCAAGTCTTCGTGCGTGATAGCGACATGGGCTACGGCGCCAGTGGGCTCACCGATGGCATCGCCGGGCGTCCAGGGAGAGGCGGCGTCGGCCAGCGCAGCCAGAGGCCAGCAGGCGGCGGCGATGACGGCTGCGACCGCCAGCGCTCCCAGACTGCGCCTACCACCGAGGGGGCCAAGCGTCACCCTCATTTGATGACGGTTTTTACGTTTCCCTGTATTCATCGCCAAGGATGGTGCGGACCGACGCCCTTGGCGCTGGCGATGGAATTGGCGCGATGAACGGACTGCCATCGGCGATGCTGCCGTCGTACCGGCTGATCACCTTGAACTGCGCGAGCCCCCGGTCGTACCAGGCCTCCCCGCCGGGCTGACTATGAGGCATGTTTCTTGTGATGCGACCCCAGCCCGGGTTCGTCCCCGTAATCTCTTCTTCGATCGCGTTCACCAGCATGTCCGCTCTCTTAACGACGTCTTCATATCCACGGCTAATGACCCAGCCCGGGATATATGGTGCCAGCCCTTTTGGGACGGCGTATTCCGTCACGACGTACTGCTGAAGCCACCGGTCGCCCAGCGATCCGTAGAGGTAGCGCTGGGCATCTCGGAGAACCAAGCTTTCCGAGGAGTGGATTCTCGGATCCCCTTCGCGAAGGTCTCGCGTGAGCGTCCATAGTGCCCTTTCCGAAATCGCGGCGAACTCCATCGCGGTATAGCCCATCCCTGGCTTCGCACCCGCCGTCAGGAGGGCGTAATTGACCGCAAAGGCGACCCGAAAGTTGTGTTCGGTGGTATCGGGATTTTGCGCGAACAGTCTGCCCCATTCGCGCGTCGGATGCTCTTCTGCGGCCACCCAGCCCAGAATTTCCGTCCTGGCGCTGGCAAGATCGGCCGGGTTGGTATTCGTGGGCGGAGGGACGTCCCGGGTCGCGGCTACCGGCGCCACCACCTGGGGGATCGACTGATCGGTCGCAGCGATCACTGCCATCATGGCCAGCGTCCCCAGTCGCCCCACTCCGTTCACCGGGCGAATCTGCGTCACCACGCCTGTAACCTGCGGCGTGAGCCGAACTTGCTGGGGAGCACGCCAGGGGTGCGCTCAGCTACGACCTGTGCCTCACTAGGCTGCCGCGCTCGGGCACAGCAAGCGGAAGTCGCAGCCGCCGCATTTCATGCGATCTGGCTTGGCCACAAACAGCTCGGCACGGATGCCCTCGGCCACGTTGACGATCGTCTGCCGGTCTTCCTCCAACCGTTCCTTCGGCTTGTCGACGGTGATCCGCTCGCTGGTCTCGAGGTAGTAGTAGGAGAGGCTGAGCGGGTCGAAGTGAAAGACCTCGCGGGCGGCGAGAGCGTACACGCCCAGCTGCAGGTCGCGCTGGAGATCGGCGGCACGCTTCGCCGAGCCGGTCTTGTAATCGATGACCTCGTAGGCGCCATCCGGATGGCGGTCGACCCGATCGATCCGCCCGGTCAGCCTCAGCCCATCGACGCGCAGGCTGAAGGGCTGCTCTAGCAGGTGCGGCTTGCTCAAGTCGCCGGCGTCGAAGGCGCGGCGTAAGTAGGTCCGCCCCAGGTCCTGCAAGGATGGCGCCTGCTCCGGGGCACAGAACCGCTCCCTCGCCCAGGCCGCCACGTAAGCGGAGTCCACCATCGCCCAGGTCAGCGGTTTTTCGCGTTCGATGCTGCCCAGCGCATCCTTGAGCGCCTCGTGCAGGATGCGGCCGAACTGCATCTGCGGCTTCGGCCGCGTCGGCAACCGGAAAACGAAGCGGTACTGGTACATCTGCGGGCAACGGAGGTAGGTGTCGACCTGCGTGTACGAGAGGGCCGCAATCGGCGGCGCGTCGTTGAGCGGCAACTCGACCTGGCGAGCGACCTCCACGAGGCGGCCGGCCGATGACGCGAGCAGCTGCGAGGCAGCCAGCTCGCGCGCGCCATCGCCACGGACCGGGGTCAGGAAGCGCGATGGCCGCCAGTCTTTGACGCCTTCGTAGCGGCCGGCCAGGGTGCAAATGATTTCCTCGCGGGCGCGCGTCAAGGCGACGTAAGCCAGGCGGCGCTCTTCCGCGAGGTGCAGTTCGGCCGGCGGCAGTTCTTCTTTCAAGAGCTCGTTCGGCAGTGTGAGTCCTTCGCCACGGCGGCTCGCGGGGAAGCGGCCCTCCACCATGTGCGGCACGATGACGAGGCCGAACTCCAGCCCCTTCGCCTGGTGCACCGTCATCAGGTGGACTGCGTTGACGGTCTCGTCGAGCGGCGCAATTTCCTCGTCCGCCTGTGCCGCTTCGGTGGCGTCGAGGTGCTTGACGTAGGCGGACAAATGGTGGTCGGCGTGCTCGTCGCAGTACGCCGTGATCAGCTCGGCGAGCTTCTGCACGCTGGCGCTGACCTGCAACCGCTCGATCGGTCCGAGGAACCGCTCCAGGTCGAGGTAGTGGGTTTGCTCCATCACCTCGTAGAACAGATCGTCGACACCGAGCCGCAACGCCAGGTCGTTGAAGCGCCGCAGGTCCTCGGTGAGGCGGCGGGCTCCATCGTCGGTCGATTCCTGGAGGAGATCGAAGAACCGCCGTCCGTCGTCCCGCGCCTGACGCGCCCAGCGGCCGGCTTGCACCGAGTCGGTGGCGTAGCGCGGCAGGCTCAGCAAGCGCATCAGGCAGACGGTGTCGTCCGGGCTGTCGACCGCGCGCAGGTAGGCGAGGCAGTCCTTGATCTCCGGCTGTTGGTAAAAGCCTCGCCCACCACTGACCTGGTAGGCGACGCCGTGGCGCTGCAGCGCGCGGGCGACGTTGTGCAGGTGGGCATTCGCGCGGAGCAGAATCGCGATCGCGTTCGGTCGATGCCGCCCTTCGTCGATCGCGGTTTTGACCACGTGGGCAACGGCGTCGGCTTCCTCCGTGACACTGGTGGCCGTCAACACGCTGATCGGCCGCCCTTCGCCGCGGGTGACGATCAGCCGCTTTTCCAGCCGGTCCGGATCCTCGCTGATGAGACGGCCGGCAGCGCGAAGGATGGGACCCCGGCTCCGGTAGTTTTCTTCCAGCCGGATGACGGCTGCATCGGGATAGACGGCGTGGAACCGTCGCAGGTTGGCGACCGAAGCACCGCGGAACTTGTAGATGCTCTGGTCGTCGTCACCCACCACGCACAGGTTGCGATCAACTCCGGCGAGCAGCTCGAGCAGCCGGCTCTGTGCGAAGTTGGTGTCCTGGAACTCGTCGACCATCAGATGGGCGAAGCGTTTTGACTGCCGGGCGGCGACCGACGGTTCCTGGGTCAGGAGCTGCACGCTGAAATAAATGGTGTCGTCGAAGTCGAGGCGTTCCTCGGCCAGGAGTCGTTCCTGGTATTCGGTGTAGACGAAGGCGGCCTCGCGTTGGGCCGCCAGCACCGGATCATCGAGCGTCGCGTTGGCCTCTGCCCACGCCCGGAATTCGGCGGGTGAGACGAGTTCCTGTTTCGCTCGTTCGACCAGCTTGAGCAGCTCGCCGATCCGCTCGTAGGGCCGCTGTGCATGGAAGAGGTGGGGCGGCCGCCACGTCAGCAGGACGTCGCGCATCAGCTCCCACTTGCGGACCTCGGACACGATGCGGAAGGCCTTCGGGATGCCGCAGAGCCAGCCCTCTTCCTGGAGAAACCGCTGCGCGAAGGCGTGATAGGTGAGGATGAATCGCTCGCCCGCGGGAAGGTAGTCTTCGTGCTCGACCCGATCGAGCACCTCGCGCGCGGCCTTTTCGGTAAAGGTCAGCAGCAGGATCTGTTCGGCGGGCACGCCCTCCTGGCGCAGACGTCGGTAGCGCTCGACCAGCACCCGGGTCTTTCCCGTGCCTGCCCCCGCGACGATGAGCAGCGGTCCCTTGGGGTGCGCGACCGCGGCCCGCTGCGCCTCGGTGAGAGAGGTGGTGGTCGCGATCATCCGGACTGCCGGAAGTGGATCTCGCGGACGGCCGGCGAGCCAATCCGCTCGTTGAGCTGCTCGATCAACATGCCGCGCTCGAGATGAAGCTGATGCGCCAGCGCGGGACTGCTGGCGCTCACTAACAGCGTGCCGCCGGTCAGCTTCAGCGCATGGGTCTCGCGGGCGAGGTGTTCACCGACCAGTTGCGGCCACAACCAGAGCGCCTGCGCCTCGCGTGTCCGCCGGGAAATGCCGAGCGACTTCAGCGCCTTCGGCAGCGCCTCGCCGATGCTACGCATGGATCCCGCCTTGCTCGACCCGCAACACGGCCGCGCGCTCCAAGATGCTCTTTGGCAGGTCGTTGAGGTCGGCCGCAGTGATGAGCGCCTGGGGCCCCGGCTCGAGCGCGGCCAGCAGGCGTTCACGACGCGTCGGGTCGAGTTCCGACATTACGTCATCGAGCAAGAGCACCGGTTGCTCGCCGGTCACCTCGGCGAGATAGTGCAGCTCCGCCAGCTTGAGGCTCAGCACGGCACTGCGCTGCTGTCCCTGGCTGGCATAGAGCCTCGCTTCGTGGTCATCGAGCCACACCTCGACATCGTCGCGCTGGGGTCCGACAGCTGTCTGTCCGCGCCCGATCTCTTCGTCGCGCGCGTCGCGCATGGCGGCTTTGAGCTGTTCGACGACGAGCTCGAGTGGCGCCTCGCCGATGCGGGCGCCGGCGGGGCGGTAGCGGAGTTCGAGCCGCTCCCGGTCATCGCTGAGCTCGCGGTGGAACGCGGCCGCGATCGGCTGCAGCTCGAGTAGGCGAAGCTGCCGCTCGACCATGATCGCCGCTCCCGACTCGGCCAGCGCGGTGGTCCAGACGTCGAGGCCATCCGCCGGCTGGCGGCCCTCCCGGATCGCGCGAAGCAGCGCGTTGCGTTGCTCGAGCAGGTGGCCGTAACGGGTCAACTCGCGCGCGTGGTCATGATCGATCTGCGAGAGCAGCGTGTTGAGAAAGCGGCGACGGCCTTCGCCCGGTCCTTTGACCAGCTGCAAGTCGTCCGGCCAGAAGAGCACGACCCGAAGCGACCCGATCATATCGCTCGACCGTCGGGCAATGCCATTGACCGTGAACTTCCGAGACGCCCGCGATCCGGCGGCGCCGGGACTGAGGCCGATGCGCACCTCCAACTCCTTGAGGCCGGCGTCGGTCTGGACGCCGCAGGTCACGCGCGCGGCCGGCTGGCCGAAGCGCACCAACTCAGCGGCTTGCTGGGTGCGCGGGGACCGAGTCAGGGCCGCGAGCGCTACGGCCTCGAGGAGGTTGGTCTTCCCTTGCGCGTTGCCGCCGAAGAACACCGTGGCAGAGCGCTCCAGCGCCAGGTCCAGCTCAGCGTAATTGCGAAAGTCGAACAGTGAGACGTTAGCCAGGAACACGCGGTCTGCGCGCTGACTACATCGCCACTCTGACCGGCATGATGATGTACAGGTAGTTGTCCTTGCCTACCGGCTTGATCAGGCCCGGGTTCAGCGGGCCGGTGAAGCCCAACGTCACCTCGTCACTGCCGATGATGGCCAGGACATCGAGAAGGTACTTGGAGTTGAACGCGACTTGAAGGTCCTGCCCCTCGATTTTCGCCTCCACACCGGCGACGTTCTGCCCGACCTCGCTGGTATTAGCCGTCAGCGTCAGCTTGCCGCCCTCTGCCTTGAACTTGACGACATTGGCCGCGTCTTTGGAAAAGAGCGAGACCATCTTGGTGGTGAACAGTAGGTCCTGGGTCTTGCTGGTGATCGTCGTGGTGCTCTGCCCTGGAATGACCTGCTGATAGTTGGGATAGGTCCCCTCGATCAAGCGGCTCATCAGCTCCACGTCACGCGTCTTGAAGAAGACCTGGTTCTTCTGTGCGCCGACCGTGACCTCGACGCCATCGTCGCCTCCCTTGAGGATACGGCTGAGCTCGCTGAGGGCGCGCGCCGGGATGACGATCGTCTCGCCCTCGCCCGGTTCGGCCTCGACCGCAAGGGTCTTGACCGCCAGGCGATGGCCGTCGGTGGCGGCGAAGGTCGCCTTGCCGCCGTTGAGGTGCACGTAGACACCGGTCAGAACCGGGCGTCCCTCATCGCTGGAGGCGGCGATCACGGTCTGCTCGATCGCATCTTTGAGCTCGGCCTGGTCAACTTTGATCTTGCGCCCATCCATGCCGGCAGGGACCGGCGGGAAATCGGCCGGGTCGATGCCACGGATGTTGGCGTCGAACCGATTGCTCTTGACGGCCAGTGACTGGGTCTTCTTGTCCAGTGACATGGAGAGCGGCTCATCGGGATGAGAGGTCACGAAGTCGGTCAGCAGCCGCGCCGGCACCGTGATGCCACCTTCCTCCTGGACCTCGGCAGGGATCACCTGCCGAATGCCGATCTCCAGGTTGGTCGCCGTCAGTTGCAGCCCGGTTTGGGCGGTCTGCAGCAGGACGTTGTTGAGGATCGGTAGGGTGGTCCGCGATGAGACGGCGCGGGAGACGACCTGCAACCCCTGTCCGAGGTTTCCGGCGGTGACTGTGACCTTCATGATGCTCCTGGTCTACACGACCCCGTTAATCAACGACCTTAATTAAAAGAAGAGACGTAGTCGTAGGGCGGTGCACAACAGGGAAAAACCCCTCTTTCGCGTTCGAATCGGCCCAATTATAGCTTTCAAAAACTGTGCGCTCCCAGGGCGCGTATCCCCAGTCAAAGACGATTCCAACAGTATCCACGTCCGTTGCAGCGCTATTCCACAGGCTCAATGCGAATAAAGAATCTCGCGAAGTTTTCGCAGGTCGGCCTGGAGGCGCTGGTCCTCTTTGGAGTCGGTCGAAATCTTCTCGTAGGAATGTAAAACAGTTGTATGGTCTCGTCCTCCGAATGCCTGGCCGATCGCAGGCAGGGACGACGCCGTTTCCTCGCGGATCAAGAACATCGCCACCTGTCGCGGAAAGACGATGTGCTTGTCGCGGCGCTTGCCCTTCATCTCCTCGAGGCTGATGTGGTAGAAGCTGGCCACGGTCCGGGAGATGGTATCGATCGACAGCGTCCGAGTCTCGGTTGAGGGAATGACATCCTGCAGCAGTTTCGCCGCCATCTCGACGTTGACGGCGCTGCGGTTGAGGGACGCGTGGGCGATCACGCGAATGAGCGCACCCTCGAGCTCGCGGATGTTCTTCTGGATCTTGTGGGCGATGAAGGAGAGCACATCCTCCGGCACCAGCCGCGCGTACGGCCCAACCTTCGACTTGAGGATGGCGACGCGCGTCTCGAAATCGGCCGCCTGGATGTCCGCGATCAGACCCCACTGAAACCGCGAGCGCAGCCGGTCCTCGAGGGTTGGGATCTCTTTCGGCGGACGGTCCGACGAGATGACGATCTGCTTGTTGAGCTCGTGCAGGGAGTTAAAGGTATGGAAGAATTCTTCCTGGGTCCGGTCTTTGCCGGCGAGGAACTGGATGTCGTCGACCAGCAGGACGTCGACCGTCCGGTAGCGGGTCCGAAAATCGTTCATCCGTCCTTCCTGGATCGAGGAGATTATCTCGTTCATGAACTTCTCGCTGGTCACGTAGGCGACCCGCCGGCGGGCGTGCTTTTCCAGCACCGCGTGGCCGATGGCGTGCATCAGGTGGGTCTTGCCCAGACCGACCCCGCCGTAGAGGAAGAGCGGGTTGTAGGCCTTCGCTGGCGTTTCGGCCACGGCCCGGCAGGCGGCGTGGGCGAAGCGCGAGTTGTTGCCGACCACGAAATGCTGGAACTGGAATTTCGGATTCAGCTGCGAGGCCTCGTGGAGGACGGGCTCCTCTTCCTCGGGCCGTGGCTCCTCTGCGACTGCGACCGCGGTTCTGCCGGCGGCCGCTTCGGTCTGACCCGGGATCACCTCGAAGGCGACGCTCACGTCACCGGAGACGATCGCCGATAACGTCTCTTTGATCATCGCCGAGTAGCGGTCCTCGAGCCAGTCCTTGGCGAGCTTGGTCGGCACGCCGATCTTGAAGGCATTCTTCTCGCGGCCGACGAGCGAGGCATTCTTCAGCCAGGTCTCGTAGCTTGGCTTACTGAGCTGGAACCGAAGTTCCTCCTGCGCCGCCTGCCAGATCTGTTCCCCGTTCATCGACTCCTCCACGCGCGCATAAACGACTTCGGTGGAGAGCAGAGCCGGTGCTGCGCGTCAGGCCGCGAAGTCGGAAACGAGGCCCATGGACGGCGTGTGCAGGACGGAGCTTATCCACAAACTTCCCACAACAGTGGAGAAGTCTATCGAGGTCTCCCCAGCCTCATGTGTATAACTTGTTGATTAGGACTTGCCGTAGCTCTCCAGGGCAGCGGAATAATAGCAAACGGCCTCCGTGCGCGCAATCCGAAACTACGTACGAACGTTGGAGCCCGCATGGCGAGTCCGCATGGTAAGGTTAGGCGCCGAAAAACGTTGAGGTCTGCATGAAACGTACCCACCAACCAAAGAAGCGCCAGCGGGTCAAGGTCCATGGCTTCCGCGCCCGGATGTCGACCACGGGCGGCGTCAAGGTGATCAAGGCCCGCCGCCTGAAGGGCCGCCACCAGCTGACGCCTACCTCCAGCCGGCGCTACCGCTAATCACGCCCCGCGCGGGTGAAACGGCGGTCACGACTGCTCCGGTCGGGTGACTTCGACCGCACGCTGCGTTCCGGGCGCCGGGCGGCGTCCGAGTACCTCGCCCTATTCGTAAGCGATAATGAGCTAGGCCGGCCCCGGGTCGGTCTGGCCGTGAGTCGGAAACTGGGCAACGCCGTGGTCCGGAATCGAACCAAGCGGCGCTTGCGCGAACTGGTCAGGCCGTTGGTGACGCGGGCTGAAGGCGGCCGTGACGTTGTAATCGTGGCACGGTCTCGTGCTGTCGACGCGGAATTCACGCGCTTGCGCCAGGAGATGGAAATGTTGTGGGCCAAGGGGTGGGGGTCATGACGGCGATCTCGCTCGCGTTGATCCGCGTCTATCGGGTGACGCTGGGCCCCATCTTTGGCCTGGTCTCGGGCTGCCGCTACACCCCCACCTGTTCGCAGTACGGCTACGAAGCCATCCAGCGCTATGGCTGGTGGCGGGGCTGGGGGATGGCCTTTAAGCGGATCGCACGCTGCCACCCATTCCATGCCGGCGGCTGGGATCCCGTGCCATGATGTCGCTGCTCGCGTTGCTGGCGACCCGCCACGAGCCCTGGGACACGCTCGGCGATCTCTGGCATCCCATCTGGCTGATCTGGTGGACGGTCATCGGCGTTCCGATCCACGCCATTCTGGGTTGGCTGCTTTCGATCCTCATCGGCAACCCGATCGCCGACGCCGTCGGCCCGTTCGGCATCGCCATCGTCCTGCTGACCATCCTTATCAAGCTGATCATCGCCCCCGTATTCCAGTACCAGCTCACGACCTCGCGTCGCGTCCAAGCGGAGCAGCGGCGGATCGCCCCCGAGCTGGCCAAGATCCGCAAGCAATACAAGAAGGATCCGCAGCGCCTTAACCAGGAAACGATGGCGCTCTACAAGGAGCACAACATCAACCCCCTCGCGCAGATGAGCGGCTGTCTTCCGGCCCTCGTCCAATCCCCGATCCTGATCGCCCTCTTCTACGTGATTCGGGACGCCCACTCGACACTCCACATCCACGATCTCAGCTTCCTGGGCATTTCCCTCGACAAGACCGCCCTGCAAAAGGGACAGTTCGCCCTGGCCATCCTCCTACCCCTCCTCGCCGGCCTGACGACCTTCGTGCAGACCAAGATGATGACGCAGCCCGGTCAGGTTCAGGACCCGACGCAGGCCGCCATGACGCAGAACATGACCATGATCATGCCGGTCTTCATCGGCTTCATCTCGCTGCAATTCCAGACCGCCCTCGCGCTCTACTGGGTGGTCAGCAACCTGTTCAGCATCGGTCAGCAATACTTCATTACCGGCTGGGGATCGCTCTCCTTGCCGCCGGTCCTGCGTAGGGGGAAAGCCGCATGAACAGCGGTAACAGCGTGGAAATCACCGGAAAGACGGTCGATGAAGCCGTCGACCAGGCCCTCGAAGACCTCGACGAGGCGCGGGAAAACGTCGACGTCGAGGTGCTGGAGGATTCGCCTGAGCAGGCTCGGGTGCGGGTCACGCAGCGAGAGACCTACGCCGTCAAGGCTCGCCAGGTGGTAGCCGAGCTCCTCTACAAGATGGGGATCACGGCGCAGGTCTTCATCAAGAAGGCGGACGACCCGGTGATGATCGATGTCGCCGGTGACAACCTGGGGTTGCTGATCGGCTGGCGGGGGGAGACGCTGCGCGCCTTCCAGACCGTCGTCAACCTCATCCTCAATGAGGGACGCGTCGACCGCCGCCGCCTCGTCGTCGACGTCGAACACTACCGCAATCGGCGCGAGGAAACCGTCAAGGAGATGGCGCTCCGGCTGGCGGAGCGGGTGCGACGCACCGGAGAGCGCGTGATGATGGACCCGATGCAGTCGTACGAGCGGCGCATCGTGCACATCACGCTCGAGAAGGAGCCCGGCATCCGCACCGAGAGTCAGGGGGAAGAGCCCAACCGGCGGGTCGCCATCCTGCCGGACGGTGTCACGGCCGCCCGGCGGCCGGCCGAGCGCCCGGTGCCGGCTCCCTCACCGCCACTCACGCGGCAAGGTACGGGGTACGGCGACCGCCCGCGCTATGGCGACCGACCTCGGTTCGGCGATCGGCCCCGCTTCGGCGAGCGGCGGCCCGGTTACCGCGAGGGCGAGGGCGGCGGAGAGACGCCCTGAGCGCCCCCTGCCGCTAAGTCGGCTCGAACCCGGTACAGCGCCGCCGCAACCGCCTCCGCCGATAAGCCGTCATCCAGCGCGTCCTGGGCCCGGCGTACGCCCTGCTTCAGCCGCGGGGTGGCGGCCGCCGCGGCCAGCGCCTTCAGTTCGCGGGCGACCTCTACCGGTAATCCCGTACCCGCGTCAGAATCCGCATAATTCCACGCCTCCACCCGCCCGATGAGGCGATCCAGACGCTGGCCGAATTCAAAACGCTCCGTCACGTTGGCCTGTTACTTGACATTGTATCGCTCATGATGTACACAGAGGCACTGTCGAAATGTGAGGATGCGCGAGTAACCCTACGATATACTCAGATCGTGCCCCAGGCTCGTCCTCCCTATCGTCTGTCCACCTTGCCAACCGGGGCCAGAGTCGTTTCGACCGAACTGGCTGACCGCCCTTCGATCACGATGGCGATCATGTTCAAGGTCGGTTCCCGGTATGAGTCTGACAAGGAAGCCGGGATTAGCCACTTCCTCGAACACATGTTCTTCAAGGGCTCGGCTCGCTACGGCGGAGCCAAGGAGATCGCGGAGGCGATCGAGGGGGTTGGTGGTGTCCTGAACGCCGGCACCGACAAGGAGCTCACCATGTATTGGGCGCGCGTGCCCAAGACCAAGGCGAAGCTGGCCATCGACGTCCTCGGCGACATGCTCTTTCAGCCGCTGCTGGACGCCGTCGAGCTGGAGAAGGAGAGACTGGTCGTCCTCGAGGAGCTGCGCATGTACCAGGACTCCCCGCAGGAGTACGTCCACAGTCTGTTCGAGCAGATCAGCTGGCCCAATCACCCGCTCGGCCGCGACGTGGGGGGGACCGAGGAGTCGGTCCGCGGCCTCTCGCGCGATGACCTGGCCCGCTACCTCGAGGAGCACTACCTGCTCCGCAACCTGGTGGTGACGATTGCCGGGCCGGTCACGCATGAGGAGGCGATCGGCCTGATCGAACCGTACCTCAAGCCCCGCGGCAACGGCGCCACTCCACCGGCATTCCTCCCATCGGTTGGGAATGGGCTGAAGCCGCATGTCCTGCTCAAGTCCAAGAAGACGGAACAGGCGCACGTCGTCCTTGGTGTGCACGCCCCGTCCTACATGGATCGCGACCGCCACGTGATCGACATCCTCAACTGCGTCCTCGGCGAGGGCATGAGTTCCCGCCTCTTTCTCGAAGTCCGCGAGAAGCTCGGCCTGGCCTATGACGTCCACTCCTACGTGAACAAAATGTTCGACACCGGCGTCCTGGGTGTCTACGCCGGCACGGAACCGCGGCAGGCGGCACGCGCGGTCGGCGCCATCGTCGGCCAGCTGCGCCGGCTCTGCACCGAGCCAGTCCAGAGCGTGGAGCTGACCAAGGCGAAGGAGTTTTTCAAGGGCCGCCTGCTGTTGCAGATGGAGAGCACCAACTCGGTCGCCACCTGGTACGGCGGACAGGAAGCGCTGACCGGAAAGATCGAGGGCGTCGAGGAGAATATCGCCCAGATCGACGCAGTTACCGCGGATGATGTCATGCGTATCGCCAAAGAGCTGTTCAGCCAGGCGTTGCAGCTGGCGGTAATTGGCCCCTTCCGCAGCGAGGCGCCGTTCCTCAAGCAGATCGCGTAACTGGCTGCATTGCTTCCCTTCCGGCTTACAATGAATCGCCCCGGATGAAGTTGAACAGCTAAAGGATGGCGCAGCCGCACATGGCGCAACCGACGGCGCCGTCGCAACCAGCGCGCCAGAAGTCTTTCCTCAGGGACACGCTCGAGATCGTGTTCCTCGCCCTTGTTCTCTACGTGGTCATCCAGTACGCGGTGCAGACCGTCCATGTGCTGGGCTCGAGCATGTACTCGACGCTGCATGACAACGACCTGCTGGTGGCGTCGAAGATTTCCTACAAGCTTCACCAGCCGCAGCGCGGCGACATCATCGTGTTCAAGCCACCCGATGAAGCCAGCCGCGATTTCATCAAGCGCATCATCGGGCTGCCGGGCGAGCGGGTCCACATCACCAACAGCGTCGTCTACATCAATGGCCAGGTGCTGAACGAGCCGTATCTGCCGGAACGTTGGACGTATAACAACAACTGGCCCGCATCCGGGCAGGACCAGCTGATCCTACCGAATCAGTTCTTCGTGCTGGGCGACAACCGGAACCATTCGAGCGACTCGCGGACCTTCGGGATGATCACGCTCGATTCCATTCTTGGAAAGGCCGAGGTCCGCATCTGGCCGCTGGGCCAGGTCGGTTTTCTCGGCACCAAGCCGACCCTCGCTGCGGGACCATAGAGCATGCAGCGCACGCTGGTCCTGGTCAAGCCCGATGGCGTCCAGCGTGGACTGGTCGGGGCCATCGTCGCGCGGCTGGAGCGTCGCGGGCTGAAGCTGATCGGCTTGAAGATGATGCGGATCAGCAAAGACGTGGCGGCGCGTCACTACGCGGAGCACCAGGGGAAGCCCTTCTTTGATGGCCTGATCGCATTCATCACGTCGGGCCCGGTGGTGGCGATGATCTGGGAGGGCCGTGAGGCCGTCACGGTCGTCCGCGGAGTGATGGGCGCAACCGATCCGCTGAAGGCCGTACCCGGGACGATCCGCGGCGACCTCGCGCTCGACCTCGGCATGAACCTCATCCACGGTTCGGACTCGCCCGGCCGGGCCGAGTCCGAAATCGCGCTCTTCTTCGAGCGGAGTGAGCTGCACGAGTACGACCGAACCGGGGACCGCTGGATCCGCGAATAGCCCTTACACGTGCAACCGCTAGTGCGTCGTTAGACGGCGCCTGAGCGCCTCGAGCTCCTCGTTGCTGTAGAACTCGATCGTCAACCGGCCGCCGTTCTTGAGTCGGGTCAGGACGACCTTCGTCCCCAGCGCGCGGCGAAATTCTTCCTCGACCGCGCGAGTCTCGGGATCCGCGGCAGTCACCCGGCGCGGCTGCCTGGTCCCCGCCTCGGTGGCGCGAGCGCGGCACCACTCTTCCGTCTGGCGGACGCTCCAGTGGTCCCGGATTGCCCGCTCGAGGCCGACCAGCTGCTGGGCCGCTGTCGGTAGGCCGAGCAGGGCAATCCCGTGGCCGGCGGTGATCGCCCCGGTCTCGATGGCCTTGATGGCCGGCTCCGGCAGCCCTAAGAGGCGCACGCTCTGGGCGATCGTGACCCGGTTCTTACCGATCCGTTCGGCGAGCGCTTCCTGGGTCAGGCCGAAGTCACGCAGCAACCGCTGAATCGCGCGCGCCTCCTCAATGGCGTTGAGGTCAGTACGCTGCAGGTTCTCGACCAGCGCCAGCTCGAGCCGCTCCTCGAGGCGACCGCCGCTGCCGGGGTGGACGATCACAGGCACTTCCGCCAGCCCGGCAATCTCCGCGGCGCGGAGCCGGCGCTCGCCGGCAATCAACTCATAGCCCGCGAGTCCCTCGCGAACAAGCAATGGCTGCAGGATGCCGTGGATCCGGATCGAGTCGGCCAGTTCCTGCAGCGACGCCGGATCGAAGGAGCGGCGCGGCTGCTCCGGGTTCGGCTTGATCTCGGCGATCGCGATCTGTAGCGCAAACCGGCGGCGGGCACGGTTGTCGCTCAGCTCCTCGACGTACTCCCCCGAGGGAATCAGGGCCTCCAGGCCCCGACCCAAACCACGTCGTTTGTTCATCTGGCGATCAACTCCTTGGTGAGTTCCTGATAGGCGACGGCGCCGCGCGACGTCGGGTCGTATTGCGTGATCGGCATCCCATGACTGGGTGCCTCGCTAAGCCGCACGTTGCGTGGGATGACTGTCTGGAACGTCTTCTCCGGATAGCGGGCGCGGACTTGCTCAGCGACCTGGAGCGTCAGCGTCAAGCGCGGATCGAAGAGTGTCAGGACGATGCCGCCGATCTTCAGTCGTGGATTGAGCTCGCGCTGGATCAGCTGCGTGGTGTGCGTCAGCGCACCCAGGCCTTCGAGTGCGTAGTACTCGCACTGGATGGGGATCAGCATGTACTCGGCGGCCACCAGGGAGTTCACCGTGAGCAGGCCCAGGGACGGTGGGCAGTCGATGATGATGTAGTCGTAGGCGACGCGCAGCGACTCGAGCGCGTAGAGTAGCCGGCGTTCGCGGCGCGCAAGGTTGATCAGCTCGATCTCGGCGCCCGCCAGGGCGCGGTGCGAGGGAAGGATGTCGAGGCCTGGGACCGGGGTGGGCCGGACGACCTCGTTGATGTCCTCGGCATCGACGATGACGTTGTAGACGCTGCTGCTGAGCTCGCTGCGGGTGATACCGAGTCCGCTGGTGGTGTTGCCCTGGGGGTCCATATCAACGATCAGCCCGCTCAGGCCGAGTTCGGGAAGGTTGGCGGCCACGTTGATAGCGGTCGTCGTCTTACCGACTCCGCCCTTTTGGTTGACGACTGCGTAGACTCTTGGCAAATTTGCTGGCTGAACGCAGGACGGCGCTGCCCGAATTATACGGTCGGCTGTCGCAAACGCACGTTTGCACAAGTGGATTGCCTGTGCATAACTACCTGACCAGGTAGCCGAGCACGCCCACGGCGATGTTATAGCCCGCGTGAGTCACCATGCAGGGCAGCGTGCTGCCAGAGCGAACGCGCAGCAATCCGAGGCCAATGCCAAGGACGAAAACCTCCAGGGTCGCGAAGGTGATCGCGTACTGGGTGTGCAGGGCGGCGAACAAGACGGCCGTGACCACAATGCCGAGCCGCGGAAGCAGGGCGCCGCGGAATAACGTTTCTTCCACGACCGCGGGAAGCAGTCCGAGCAGGATCACGCCGAGCGGGTTGTTGAAGCGACTGAACAGTACATTGGTCGCGTTGGTGACCTGCTGCTGGCTCGATGGACTGATTTTGTCGGCCACTCGCTCGATCCCATAGGCGATGGCGAGGAACACGAAGATGCCGACCAGTGCGACCAGCCACCATCGCAACTGGCGCGGGGGAACGAGGCCCAGGCGTTCGGCCGCCTCGCGGGGCGACCTTCGCACGAAAATGCCGACACCGACAAAGGCCAGGATGAGCAGCGGGAGATCCTGCGCGAGGAGGTCCGCCAGCGTCAGGGGTGTTCCGGACTGGACCTGCGCCCCGGCTTGCTGCGCCACCAGCAGCAGGCCGAGCACGACCGTCAGGTAGATGACCGGCGAGCCGGGGCGCACCGGGATCACTCGCGCGACAGCGCGCTGGACCAGCGACCAGAGGTAGAGGAGGCCGAGGCTGCCCGCAATCATCAGGGGGACGGCGAGAAGCTCGGCCGTACGGAACTTGTCCGCGGTCTCCCCCCCGTTCTGATAGAGCAGCAGGTGGCCGACGCCCACCAACAACCCGAGCAGCAGCGCGAGCCCAGAGAGCGCGGCGCCGGCGATGAGCGACACGATGCGCGCGGTCGCGTTGCGCTCGCCGAAGTTGGCCAGCACGTAGAGGCCGGCCACGATACCGATAAGGACGACCGTCCAGAAATCGAGCGCGGCGTCGCCGTGGACGAGCAGGAGAATCAGGTCTTTGCCGGTGTCGTTGGTGCGGCGCCCTTGATCTGGCGCATGTCGATGAGCTGGGAGATCAGGTCGAGCGGCACCGGGAAGACGACCACCGTGTTCCGTTCGACCCCGATCTCCGTGAGAGTCTGCAAATAGCGCAACTGGAGCGCGCTGGGTTGGGTCGCGATCACGCCAGCCGCATCGGTCAGCTTCTGCGCCGCCTCGAACTCACCCTCCGCATGGATGATCTTGGCTCGCTTCTCTCGTTCGGCCTCGGCCTGCTTGGCCATGGCGCGCTGCATCGTCTGGGGGAGCTCGACGTCCTTGATCTCAACCGTCGAGACCTTGATGCCCCAGGGCTCGGTTTGCTCGTCGATGATCTGCTGGAGCTTGGCGTTGATCTTCTCGCGGTTGGCGAGCAGCTCATCGAGCGACGACTGGCCGAGCACGCTCCGTAGCGTTGTCTGTGCTATTTGTGACGTGGCATTGATGAAGTTGGCAACCCGGGTGACGGCGTTACGGGGATCGACAACCATGAAGTAGATGACGGCGTTGACCTTGATGGTCACGTTGTCGAGCGTGATGACCTCCTGCGGCGGGACCTCGAGGGTCACGGTGCGGAGATCGATCTTCACCAGGCGGTCGATGCCGAACGGAATGATCAGGCGCAGCCCCGGCCCCTTGAGGTCCATCAGCCGGCCGAGGCGGAAGAGCACGCCGCGCTCGTACTCATTGATGATCCGGATCGCGGAGCTCAAGCCGATCAGGACAACGAGAACGATGATGCCAAGGACGATCAGCGCGAATACGCCCACGGGTCCCTCCTCGCTAATGCGCTAAGTCGACGGTTTTCATCTTACGGGTCACGCCTTATCACGACGATGCAGCCTGCGGCCCTTCGGACCGCCCAGCGTGCTGTTGGTGCAGGGCTTCGACCCGGAGTCGAAGTCCGTCGACCCCGACGATGCGCACCTGCGTCCCGGCATCGAGCGGCCCGCTGGTTGAGGTGGCTTGCCACAGCGCGCCATTCACGAACACCATCCCACTGGGATTCAGCGGTTCTCGCACGGTGCCCAGCATGCCAATCATCGACTCCTCACCCGCGGCGTATGGACGGCGGCGGGCATCGATCAGCTTGCGCAGGATGAAGAGGAAGATGGCCGCGATGACGAGGACGGTGATGATAAGCAGGGGAATGTTGACGCCCTCAGCGAGAAAGCTGGTGTCGATCAACAGTAGACCCCCAAGCGTCATGGCGACGATGCCGCCCGTGGTCAGCACTCCGTGGGTCACCGCTTTGAGATCGATGATGAAGAGAACGACGGCGATCAGGATGAGGATGACGCCGGCGATGTTGATCGGCAGATCGAATAGCGACAGGGCGGCGAGCACGCCGGCGATCACGCCGATCACGCCGGGCAAGAACAACCCTGGATGCGTGACCCAGAAGCCGATGCCGATGATGGCGAGCAGGAAGAGGAGATACACGAGGTTCGGGTCGGCGACGGCTTGCAGAAATTGCTCGAATCCGCTCATGTCGTATCGTTGGATGCTGGCCCGGGCGGTCTGCAGCGTGTAGGTATGGCCGCCCTTTAAGACCTGGCGACCGTCGAGGTCCTGCAGAAGCGTGTCGAGGTCGCGGCTCTCGAAATCGACCACACCCAGTTTCACGGCGTCATCCGCCGGCGCGTTGATGCTCTGCCGGACGGCCTTCTCCGCCCAGTCCGCATTGCGGTGGTGGAGCGTGGCCAGCGCCCGAATGTAGGCTGCGGCGTCGTTTTCGATCTTCTGAGACTCGATATCCGGCGCTGTCGAGGTTGCGCCGCTTGCACCGGGGCTCGCCGTCGGGTTGGCGGCGGGATTGGACCCGCTAAGGCTGACCGGGTGCGCGGAGCCGATGTTCGTCCCGGGCGCCATCACGGCGATATCGGCCGACTCCGTGATGTAGAGGCCGGCTGAGGCGGCCCGGGCGCCCGAAGGCGCGACGAAGATGACCACCGGCAGCGGCGCCCCGAGGATCTTCTTGATGATGCCCCTCATCGAGGTGTCCAACCCGCCGGGCGTGTCCATCTGAATGATCAAGGCGTTTGCCTGGGTGGACACGGCGCGGTCGACGGCTTTCGAGATATAGCTGTCGGTGATCGGGTTGATGACCCCGTTGAGGGTCGCCACCAGGACATGCGGCTCAGCGGCGCGGGCCTGGACCGCGGGCATGAGTGCCGCCAGCAAGGCGGCCGCGAGAAAGAGCCGGGTGGCCCTCTTCACGACCTGATCATAGCCCCGGTTCGCAGGCCCGTCGTTCGTAGAATGGGAACGTGGCCCAACGCATGGAGCAACAGTCTCCGAAAGATGAGGAGGACGAGATCCGCGAGCAAGTCGCCCAATATCCACCACTATCCAACGCGGAGGAGCAACGGCTCCTTGCCACGCTGGGGGTGGTCCGCGATGCCGCGAACCGGACCCTGATCGAGCACAACCTCCACCTCGTGGTGGAAGCCGCCCAGGCCCGCAAGGAGCGCGGCGTTCCCTTTGGCGACCTGTTTCAGGAGGGCACCGTTGGCTTGATCTCGGCGGTCGAGCACTACAAACCCGGCGATGGCGGCTTCCACGCCCGCCTGGTTCATGCCATCGCCGTCACGATGGATGACGTGCTCGCCCAAACCGAAGAGGCCCAGCGCAACGACGAGGCGTTCGTCATCGCCTGCCGCCTGCTGGAATCGGCGCAACGCCTGCTCTCGGAGCGACTCGGACGCGAGGCGACCCCGGCCGAGTTGGCTAAGCTCCTGCAGTGGGAGGAGGCTCGGGTCAACGCCATTCTGGAGATGCTTCATGGGGCGCAAGTGGTCCACGACCAGGAGCTGCTCGATTACCTCGACGTCCTCGACGACCCTGACGAGCCCGACCCTGAGGCGTAACGTTTGGTGGTGACGGCCGCGCGGACACCACTCTACGAGGAGCACGTCCGCCTCGGCGCCCAGATGACGAACTTCGGTGGGTGGGTGATGCCGCTCCAATACAGCAGCATCCGCGAGGAGCATCGCGCCGTGCGAGAAGCCGTCGGCCTCTTCGATCTCTCGCACATGGGAGAGCTGCGCATCACCGATGCGACCCTCGCCCAGCGCGTCGTTACTCGCGACCTGACCCGACTCAAAGACGGGCGAATCCAGTACGCCCTGCTGTGTAATGAGAGGGGCGGCATCATCGACGATGTCCTTGTCTACGCGATGGCTGACGGTAGCGATCTGCTGGTCGTCAATGCCGGAAACCAGGATGGCGACTTCGAGTGGATCCGGTCGCAGTCATCTGCACCCTCCCCCTCCGGGGGAGGGCAGGGTGGGGGCCCGGTCCTCAATGTCGGCAGGGACTGGGCGCTGATAGGCGCGCAAGGCCCACGAGCGGTCGGTCTCGTCCAGCGGCTGACGAAAGCCGACCTGGGCAGTGTCAAGTACTATGCCTTCGTCGAGGGGACCGTCGCGGATGTGCCGTGCGTGATTTCGCGGACCGGCTATACCGGCGAGGATGGCTTCGAGCTGTTTTGCCGCAATGCCGATGCCGAGCGGCTCTGGCGCGCGCTGCTTGAGGAGGGCAAGTCCGATGGCATCCGGCCGGCGGGCCTGGGCGCTCGCGACACGCTGCGACTGGAGGCGGGGATGCGCCTCTACGGCAACGACATGGATGCCGACACCAATCCGCTCGAGGCAGGGCTGGATTGGACCCTCAACCTCGACAAGGATTTCGTGGGGCGTGACGCCATCCTGCAGGAACGCGAGCAGGGACTCTCTCGGCGGCTGGTGGGTTTCAAGATGCTGGACCGCAGCATCCCCCGTCACGGCTACCGGGTGGTCAGCGATGGCCAGCAGGTCGGCACGGTGACGTCGGGAAACGTCTCCTTCACCCTTGGCTACAACATCGGGATGGCGTACGTGCCACCGGCGCTGGCCGAGCCGGGAACCCGTCTTGGCGTGGAGGTGCGTGGCATGGCCGCCCCGGCCGAGGTTGTCCCATTGCCTTTCTACAAGCGGCCTCATCCGAAATGAAGGAAAGGGAGTTGGGATGGCAGATCTGAGCGGGATGCGATTTGCGGAGACCCACGAATGGGTCAAGAAAGATGGCGACACGGCGACGGTAGGGATCAGCGAATATGCCCAGTCGCAACTCGGCGATGTCATCTATCTCGAGCTGCCGGCGGTTGGCCAGCAGCTCGATGCCGGCGCCCGGCTTGGTGTGATCGAATCGGTAAAGGCGGCCTCCGACCTGTACAGTCCGGTTGGCGGCGAGGTGACGGAGATCAACCAGGAACTGAAGGATCACCCCGAGCTCGTCAACCAGGACCCCTACGGCAAGGGCTGGATCATCAAGCTCCGTGCCGTGAAGGACAATCCCAAGCTGCTCGACGAGAAGGCCTACGACGCGCTCGTGCAAGGCCAATCCCACTAGTGACCTACCTCCCGAACGCTGAGGCCGAGCGCGCCGAAATGCTGAAAGCGCTCGAGCTGGACGGCGTCGACGGCTTGTTCAAGCACCTGCCCGAGGCGCTGCGGCTTGATCGCGTCGAGCTCCCCGACCCGCTCTCCGAGGTGGAGCTCGTGCAGTACATTCGCGAGCTCGGCCGCCTGAATGCGCGAATCGCACCATCACATAGCTTTCTTGGTGCGGGGGCATCGCGTCGCTTCAGTCCCGCGATCGTCAATCAGGTCATCTCGCGGCCCGACTTCTATACGACCTACACGCCCTACCAGGCTGAGGCCAGCCAGGGCACGCTGCAGGCGACCTACGAATTTCAGAGCATGATCACGCTCCTCACCGGCCTGGATGTGTCCAACGCCTCGCTCTACGATGGAGCTACGGCCCTGGCCGAAGCGACCGGCATGGCGGTGGCGCACACGAACCGCCACAATGTCGTCGTCGCCGGCGCGCTCCACCCCGAGTACGCGCAGGTCCTCAAGACCTACTCGGAGGCGCAGCAGTATGAGATCCTCCGGGTCCCGCCGGGGGCCGACGGACGGATCGACCTCGCCAAGTTGGAACAGGCCGTCACCGGCACAACCGCCGCGGTCATCCTGCAGCAACCGAACTTCTACGGTGTGCTGGAAGACCCGCAACCCATCAGCGACCTCGCTCACCGAGCGGGCGCGCTGCTGATCGCCTGCGTCGATCCGATCTCACTCGGGATCCTCGCACCGCCCGCCGAGTACGGCGCCGACCTCGCGGTGGGGGACGGACAACCGCTGGGGATTCCCCTGTCGTTCGGCGGACCCTACGTCGGCTTCATCGCCTGCACTGAAGCGTTGATGCGCCGCATGCCCGGGCGGCTGGTGGGCGCGACGGTCGATGCGGAGGGCCGCCGTGGCTACGTGCTGACGCTCCAGGCCCGCGAGCAACACATCCGGCGCGAGCATGCCACCTCCAACATCACAACCAATCATGCGCTGATGGCGATAGCCGCCACCGTCTACCTCGCTCACATGGGAGGCGAGGGCCTCAAACAGCTCGCCGAGCTCAGCGCGCAGCGCGCTCATCACCTGGCGGCGCAGTTGGTGGAACGAAAGGGGTACCGGCTGGCCTTCGAGGGCCCGTTTCTGTGGGAGTTCGTGATGCGCACTCCGTATCCGGCCGAGCAGACCCAAGCCTTCATGCTCGAGCGTGGCGTCCTGCCGGGCTTGCCGCTCGGGCGATTCTTCCCTGAGCTGTCGGATGCGTTGCTGATCTCGGTCACCGAGCTCAACCATCCGCGCGCGATCGACCGGTTCCTCGAGGCGCTGGCGTGAGCGAGCCCCTGCTTTTCGAGCTGGGCCGCCCGGACCGTCCGAGCCCGCAACTGCCCGCCGCCGGCGTCAAGACGCGACCGATCGATGAGCTGGTGCCCTCTGCTCTGCGGCGTGAGTCGCCACTCCCGATCGCATCGCTGAGCGAGCCGGAGGTTGCCCGGCATTTCGGCCGCCTCGGCCTTCTCAACTTCAACCTGCACCAGGGACTCTATCCCCTGGGCTCCTGCACGATGAAGTACAACCCCGCCGTCAACGAGGCCCTCGCTCGCCTGGATGACTTTGCCGACCTTCACCCCTATCACCCACCGGCGCGCGCCCAGGGGGCCCTTCGGCTGATGTGGGAGCTGGAGCGTGCCCTGTTGGCGCTGACCGCGATGGACCGCATGAGCCTGCAGCCGGCTGCCGGCGCACATGGCGAGTGGACCGGACTGCGCATGATCCAGGCGTACCATCTCAGCCGCGGCGAAACGCGCGATGAGGTCCTGGTCCCGGACAGCGCCCACGGCACCAACCCGGCGAGCGCCACCCTCTCGCGCCTGAAGACCGTGACCGTCAAGTCGGGCGCCGATGGGCTGGTCGACCTGGAGGATTTCAAGAGCAAGATTTCGACGCGGGCGGCGGCCGTCATGCTGACGAATCCGAACACCGTCGGCCTCTTCGAGAAGGACATCATGGAGATCGCCCGGCTCTCGCACGAGCATGGCGTGCAGCTCTACTACGACGGAGCCAATCTCAACGCCCTTGTCGGCATCGCCCGCCCGGGCGACATGGGCTTCGACGTCGTCCACCTCAACCTGCACAAGACCTTCTCCACTCCGCACGGCGGCGGCGGCCCGGGCGCCGGACCGGTTGGCGTGAAGTCCCATCTCGTGCCCTTCCTGCCGATCCCAACCGTGGAGCGGACCGATGAAGGCTTCCGCTTCGAGTACGAGCGGCCACAGTCGATTGGAAAGGTCCGGTCCTTCTATGGCAACTTCGGCATGCTGCTTCGCGCCTATGCCTACATCCGCACCTACGGCAACACCATCAACGAGGTGGCGCAGAACGCCGTGCTCAACGCCAGTTACCTGCGCCATCACCTGCGCCGCTCATTCGACGACGCGTTCGGTGGGCCGTCGTTGCACGAGTTTGTACTGACGGCGAAGAAGGCGAAGGCGCAGGGCGTGTCGGCGAAAGATATCGCCAAGCGCTTGATCGATCTCGGCTTCCACCCCCCGACGGTCTACTTTCCGCTGATCGTTCCGGAGGCGCTCATGATCGAGCCGACGGAAACCGAGTCCAAGGCCACGCTCGATGAGTTCGTCGCCGCGGTCGAGCAGATCGTCGCTGAGATTGCGAAGGATCCCGAGATCGTCAAGACCGCGCCGCACAACGCCCCGGTGGGGCGCCTCGACGAAGTCCGTGCCGCGCGCCAGCTCGACCTGCGCTGGCGGCCGCCGGTCGAAAAGCCGGCTCCGGTGGTAGCCTCCTGACTGGCGGCGCTCCCTCCGGAGCGCGGCCTCAGCCCACGGTCCCATAGCCCGACTTTTGGTGCCAAAAAAGGTCAATTTTGGCCCCCTCATTGGGTATAATTTGAATACGCGATTTGCTGAATCCTAAAGAAAAAACGACGCCTGTCTATGACGCCAAGGCCATCCAGGTTCTGGAGGGTTTGGAGCCGGTCAGACGCCGTCCCGGAATGTACATCGGGTCCACCGATAACCGGGGTCTGCACCACCTCATCTACGAGATCGTGGACAACTCCATCGACGAGGCCCTGGCGGGCTTCTGCACCCGGATCGAGGTAACCCTTCACCAGGACGGTTCGGCGTCGGTCGCCGACAACGGCCGAGGCATCCCTGTCGACATCATGAAAGACCAGGGCAAGCCGGCACTCGAGGTGGTCATGACCAAGCTCCACGCCGGCGGAAAGTTCGGTGGCGGCGGCTACAAGGTCTCGGGCGGCCTGCACGGCGTGGGCCTTTCGGTGGTCAACGCGCTCTCCGAGCGGCTGCAGGTCACCGTCATGCGCCACGGTAAACAGCACTACCAGGAATACCGGCGAGGTGCGCCCATTGCACCGTTGAAGGTGGTCGGCAAAGCCGATACCACCGGCACCTACATCCGGTTCTGGCCCGATCCCGAGGTCTTCGAAGAGCTCGGCTTCCATTGGGACATCGTCTCGCACCGCTTGCGCGAGCTGGCCTTCCTCAACAAGGGCCTGACCATCCTGTTGCGCGACGAGCGCATCGACCTGGACTACACATTCTATTTCGAAGGCGGTATCAGCGCCTTCGTGAAATATCTCAACCGCGACAAGGGATGGGTCAACCTGCGGCCGCTGCACGTCGAGCGCGAGATCGAAGACAACACGGTCGAGATCGCGCTGCAGTACAACCAGGGCTTTACGGAGAACGTCCTTGCGTTTGCCAACGACATCAACACGGTCGAGGGTGGCAGCCACGTCACCGGCTTCCGTTCGGCGCTGACGTCCGTGCTGAACAAGTACGCGCGCAAGGCGAACATGATGCGCGAGCAGGATCCCAACCTCACCGGCGACGACGTGCGCGAGGGCTTGACCGCGGTGATCAGCGTCAAGGTGCGCGAACCGCAGTTCGAAGGTCAAACCAAGACCAAGCTAGGCAACTCCGAAGTCCGCGGCCAGGTCGAGACGGTCTTCTCCGACGCCTTTACGCAGTACCTCGAGGAGAACCCGCCGGACGCGCGGCGCATCATCGAGAAGTGCCTGGTGGCCGCCCGCGCCCGTGACGCGGCGAAGCGTGCGCGCGAGTTGGTGCAGCGCAAGTCGCTGCTCGAATCGTCGACCCTACCGGGCAAACTGGCCGATTGTTCCGAACGTGACCCGAGCCTCAGCGAGATCTACCTCGTGGAGGGCGATTCCGCCGGTGGCTCGGCGAAGGGCGCCCGCGACCGTCGCTTCCAGGCGATCCTCCCGCTGCGCGGCAAGATCCTCAACGTCGAGAAGGCTCGTGAGGACAAGATCCTCACCTCCGAACAGATCCGCAACCTCATCACCGCGCTCGGTACGGGGGTGGGGGAGAAATTTGATATTACAAAGCTCAGGTATCATCATGTGATAGTAATGACGGATGCTGACGTCGATGGTTCTCACATCCGCACGTTGTTGTTGACCTTCTTCTTCCGCTACATGCCGCAGGTGATCACCGGGAGATATCTTTACATCGCGCAGCCACCGCTCTACAAGATCACCCGCGGAAAAGAGATCAGCTACGCCTATACCGACGAGCAAAAGAATCGGAAGCTGGCGCAGATGACCGGAAAGCCCGAAGTCGCTCGCTACAAGGGTCTCGGGGAGATGAACCCTGAGCAGCTCTGGGAAACCACCATGAACCCGCAGAACCGCATGCTGCTTCGGGTCGAGATCGAAGATGCCGTCGAGGCGGATAAGATCTTCGACGTCCTGATGGGCAACGACGTCGATCCCCGCAAGCGATTCATCCAGACGCACGCCAAGACCGTGCGCAACCTGGACATCTAGTCGCTCCGAGCCCCGGGTCCCCGATGAAAATCGCGCTCGATGCGATGGGTGGTGATTTCGCTCCTGACCAGGTGGTGGCAGGCGGCGTGCAGGCGCACCGCGAGCTCGGGGTCGAGGTGATCTTCGTCGGCGTTAAGGAGAAGGTTGATGCCGCCCTCGCCGCGTCCGGCGCCGGGAAATGGGCGCAGATTGAGGATGCGCCCGAGGTGATCGCCATGGACGAGCATCCGGCGCAAGCGGTGCGCAGCAAGAAAGCATCCTCCATTGTCCGCGGCATCCAGATGGTCGAGGACGGACGGGCCGGTGGCTTCGTCAGCGCAGGGAACAGCGGCGCGGTGATGGCCGCTGCGCTCTTTGGACTTCACCGGATTCCCGGCATCGATCGCCCCGCGATCGGCTCCATCATTCCGACGGCGACGGAACAGAACTGCTTTCTGCTGGACGTCGGAGCCAACACCGATGCCAAGCCAGAGCACCTCGTCCAGTACGCGCTCATGGGGAGCATCTACGCCGAGAAGCTGATGGGTCTCAAGACTCCACGGGTGGCGTTGCTCAGCAACGGCGAGGAGGCCGGCAAGGGCAACCAGCTGGTGCAGGCGACCGAACCACTGCTCCGGGCGCTCAAAGGAATCAATTTCATCGGCAACATCGAAGGCAAGGACATCTTCAAAGGAAAGGCCGATGTCGTGGTCACGGACGGCTTCAGCGGCAACATCCTGATCAAGACCGCCGAGGGTGCCGCCGAGTTCGTCTTCCAGAGCGTGCGAGACGCGGTGAAGGGCGACCCGGTCGCGACCCTCGGTGGGCTGCTGATTCGCCCCAAGCTGCGGGCCGTCCGCCGGCGCGCCGATTGGCGCGAGTTCGGCGGGGCTGTCCTCCTGGGCGTCAACGGGGTGGCGGTGATCGCGCACGGCCGCTCGGATGCCCGCGCCACCTACAATGCGGTCCGCGTGGCCCGCGACGCCGTCGACCGCCAGGTGGTTCCGACCATCACCGCGGCGGTGCCGTCGATCGCGGGGCCGCAAAAATCCGCGCCTAAAAGCGCCCCTCTCGTAACATGAGTCCATGGCAGGGAATGGGGTGCGGGGCAATGGCGCGCGGCCTGAGCATCGAGTCGTGGTGACCGGCATGGGGGTTCTTGCACCGAACGGCAATAACCTGGTCGAGTTCTGGGACAGCCTGATCGAAGGACGGTCTGGACTGGGGATCGCGACCACCTTCGACGTCTCCGACCTGCCGGTTAAGACGGTGGCCGAGCTCAAGAACTTCGATCCCCGCAAGTACATGGACTTCAAGGAAGCCAAGCGGATGGCACGCTTCAGCCAGGTGGGGGTTGCCGCCGCGAAAATGGCCATCGACCAGTCTGGTCTCGAGTTGGCGAAAGAGGACCGGACCCGCATCGGCTGCGAGCTGGGCACCGGGATCGGCGGCTTCAAGGAGATCTCGGAGGAGATCGAAGCCTTCGCGCTGCGCGGGGACCGCGGCCCGGACCGGATCTCGCCCTTCTTCGTGCCCCGCGTGATCCCGAACATGGCCTCCTGCCAGATCGCGATCCAGTTCGGGCTCGAAGGCCCAAACAACACCGACACCACGGCCTGTGCCGCGTCGACCCAGGCGCTGGGCAACGCCTATCGCGTGCTGCAGCGCGGCGACGCCGACGTGATGCTGGCGGGTGGCGCGGAGGCGAACTTGTGCCGCTTCGGGCTCGCCTCGTTTGCGGCGATGAAAGTCCTCTCGACCTATTCGGAGGACCCCACCAAGGCGAGCCGGCCGTTCGACGCGCATCGTGACGGCTTCGTCCCCGGTGAGGGGGCCGGCATGCTGGTCTTGGAGACCCTGGAACATGCCGAGGGCCGAAACGCCGAGATCTACGGTGAGATCATCGGCTTTGCCGTCACCGACGATGCCTTTCACATCGTGATGCCCGAAGAGGATGGGGACGGTCCCGCGCGGGCCATGGCGAAGGCGTTGGAGGATGCGCACATCGGCCCGGAGGACGTCGACTACATCAATGCTCACGGCACCTCGACGCAGCTCAATGACAAGTCCGAGACCGCCGCGATCAAGCGGGTGATGGGAGACCGGGCCCGGCGGATTCCGATCTCGAGCACGAAGTCGATGATCGGCCACCTGCTTGGGGCTGCTGGCGCCGTCGAGGCGATTGCCTCGATCCTCAGCATCAACCACGGCATCGTGCACCCCACCATCAACCTCGAACACCCGGACCCGGACTGCGATCTCGACTACGTACCCAATGAGCCGCGCCGCCTGGAGATCGAGGTCGCGATGTCGAACTCGTTCGGCTTTGGCGGCCAGAATGCTTGTATCGTCCTCAAGCGTTTTGACGATAATTAAGCACCCACTTCTGCGCCGAGAGGTCTAAATGGAACCACTAAATATCGGTACTGTCTTGCCGCTGCAGCTCGAGAACGAGATGCGCTCGAGCTACATGGACTACGCGATGAGCGTCATCGTCAGCCGGGCGCTGCCGGACGCACGCGACGGGCTCAAGCCCGTCCATCGCCGGATCCTCTACGCGATGCAGGAGCAGGGCATGACCCCTGGCGCCCGCTATCAGAAGTGCGCCGCCATCATCGGCGAAGTCCTCAAGCATTACCACCCGCATGGCGACATGTCCGTCTACGACAGCCTGGTGCGAATGGCGCAGGACTTCTCGCTGCGCTACCCGCTGGTCGACGGCCAGGGCAACTTCGGCTCGATCGACGGTGACTCGGCGGCCGCCTATCGGTACACCGAGGCCCGGCTCGCCCCGATCGCCGCCGAATTGCTGGTCGACCTCGAGAAGGACACCGTCGACTTCGGCGACAACTATTCGGCGACCCGGCAGGAGCCGCTCGTCCTGCCCGCCCGGTTGCCGAACCTGATGCTCAACGGCTCATCGGGCATCGCGGTCGGTATGACGACCAACATTCCGCCGCACAACCTTGGCGAGGTCTGCGACGCCGAGATCTATCTCATCGACCATCCGGACGCGACCACCGAGGACCTGATGAAGCTGGTCAAGGGGCCCGACTTTCCGACCGGCGGGATCATCATCGGCCGCGAGGGGATCGCTGCCGCCTACGGCACCGGTCACGGTCGCCTGATCGTGCGGGCGCGCCACACCTTCGAAGAGGCCAAGAACGGTCGCGAGCGGATCATCATCACCGAGATCCCCTACATGGTCAACAAGGCCACCCTGGTCGCGCGCATCGCGGAGCTGGTCGGCGAGCGGAAGCTGGAAGGTATCGCCGACCTCAACGACGAATCCGACCGTCAGGGCATGCGGATCGTCATCGAGCTGAAGAAGGATGCTCGCGCGCTGACCGTCCTCAACAACCTCTATAAGCACACCGCGCTGCAGACCACCTTCGGGGTGATTTCGCTGGCGCTGGTGGACGGCCGGCCGCTGGTGCTCAACCTCAAGGCCCTGCTTCAGCATCACGTCGACCATCGCCGTGACGTCATCACCCGCCGGACCCGCTACGAGCTCGAACGCGCGCGGGACCGGGCCCACCTCCTCGAAGGCCTCAAGATCGCCCTCGACAACCTCGATGCCGTGATCAAGACGATCCGCGAGTCGCAGGACGAGAAGACCGCGCAGGAACATCTGCAGGAGCGGTTCAAGCTCTCCGAGCGGCAATCGAAGGCCATCATCGACATGCGGCTGGGCCGCCTGACCCGCCTCGAGCGCAACAAGGTCATGGAAGAGTACGAGGAGGTCATCAAGCGAATCGCCTACCTCGAAGACCTCCTTCAGCACGAAGCGAAAATCATGATGCTGATCAAGGACGATCTGGCCGAGCTCAAGAAGAAGTACGGCGATACTCGCCGGACGACGCTCGACTTCCAGGGGTCGGTCGAGCTCAACGAAGAAGACCTGGTTCCAAAGGAAGACGTCGTCGTCACGCTTACCCACCGCGGCTACGTCAAGCGCGTACCGGCCACGACCTACCGGCCGCAACGTCGCGGCGGCAAAGGCATCCTCGGGGCGGCCCGCGTCGAGTCCGACTTCGTGGAGCATCTGGCGATTGCCTCCACGCACTCCGACATGCTCTTCTTCACGAACCACGGCTCGGTCTTCCGGCTGCGGGTTCATGAGATCCCCGATGTCAACCGGCAGGCCAAGGGGTTGCCGGCGGCAAACCTGATCGATATCGACCCCAAGGACAAGATCACGGCCGTGATCGGGATCACCGACTGGGCGGAAGACCGGTACCTCGTGATGGTGACCAAGCAAGGCACCATCAAGAAGACGCCGGCCCGCCTCTACAGCCAGGTGCGGCGCAATGGCCTGATCGCCATCAACCTGACCGAGGGTGATGAGCTGAACTGGGTCAAGCTCAGCTCGGGTGGGGATGAGCTCATCATCGCGACCACCGACGGCAAGGCGGTGCGCTTCAGCGAGAAGCAGGTTCGGCCAATGGGCCGGGACACCACCGGGGTGCGGGGCATTACCTTGCGCAAGGACGCGCTCGTGGCCGGTTTCGACATCGTGCGCAAAGACGCCCACCTCCTGGTCGTCTCGGCAAGGGGTTACGGCAAGCTCACCCCGCTGGCCGAGTACCCGGCGCATTCCCGCGGCGGGCAGGGCGTCTACACCATGGCCGTCACCGATCGCACCGGTCCTCTGGTCGGGATGCGCGTGGTTGTCAATCCCGAGGAGGAACAGCTGATCGTCATCTCCGAAGGCGGCCAGGTGATTCGCACGCCGATCGAGAACATCCGCGTGGCCGGAAGGCAGACGCAAGGCGTCATCATCATGCGGCTCGATGAAGGCGATACCGTCGCCACCATTGCCGGCGTGGGCGGCACGGAGGAGGCCGAAGAGTAACGCTTGCAGCGATCGCCGTCGCCCTGGCCGCCATCGGCCTGGTGTTGCTCATCTACGCGGTCGTCTCCGTGTGGCGCGCCTATCGCCGGACGTCGAGGCGCGCCGCCGAGCTTTCCGCCTACGCGCTGGAGGAAGCGACGGAGCTAGAGCGATTGACGGCCCAGCTCAACGAGCACGGCTTTGCCCTGGAGCACACGGCCTCAGAGCTGTTCCCCAAGCTCGAAACGCTGTCCGCGTTCCTGGGTCAGCCGCTGGTGGCGGTGACCATCCCCTGGCTGCTTCGCCGAGCGATGGGGCGGCCCTACCGGCGCCGCTGACCTATTCGGCGACGACGCGGTCCTTGCCGGTGCGCTTCGCGGTCAGCAGGTTCTCGTCGGCCCGCTTGAAGAAGGAAAAGGCGTTGTCCTCCTCGGGGCGGTAGGCGGTGACGCCGGCGCTGACCGTGAGGGTCAGGGGGGGAACGCCGTGGGCCTCGTCGGCGTACGGGCTGTTGCGGATTTCCGTAAGGACGCGCTCGGCGACCCCCCGCGCCGTATCGAGGTCGCCCTCCGGGACGATGATGCAGAACTCGTCGCCGCCATAGCGGACGACGACGTTCGCCTTGCGGCTGTGGCGCTGGATCAGATCGGCGAGGTGACGAAGCACGCGGTCGCCCACGGGATGGCCGTAGTTGTCGTTGATGACCTTGAAGTTGTCCAGGTCGAGCACGATCAGCGACAGGTGGGCTTTGCTGCGCGAGGCCCGGCTCAGCTCGCGCTGCAGGCTCTCCTGGAAGAAGCGGTAGTTGTAGAGGCCGGTGAGGCTGTCTGTGAGCGCCTGCTCCTCGCTGGCGACCAACCGCTCGAGCATGACCAGGCTGTTGACGGCCTGCGCCGCGAGCATCGACAGCAGATGGAGGTCCGACTCCGGGTCTCGGCTGGCGTCGGTGGCATAAATGCCGAGCGTGCCGCGAAGGCGGTCCTGCTGGAGGAGTGGCGTGATCGTGATTGAGCCCTGTACGTCATGCCGCCCCAGCAGGTGTTGCGTCCAGGGGCTTTGCGACGCGTCCGGGACGGACAGCGGCCGCTTCGACTGCAGTACGAAGTCCGACATCTCGACCAGCAGCCGGCGAAGGTCGCCGGTGCCATTCGGCTCCGGTCCGGTGTAGGCTTCTTCGCGCTGTCCTTGCTCGCCGGCGAGGAACAGGAGGGATGCCTGGCCACGGAGCAGCCGGGTCCCCAGGTTGAGGATCATGTCGCTCAGGACTTCGTAACTGAGATTGGTCATGATGCTGTCGAAGGCGCGCAGCACCGTGAGCTCGTCCTGGTGTTTGTAATTCTGTGCGACCACATGCTGCACCAGTGTGTGGACGAGGTTGGCCGCTTCCATGATTTGCGGCTGGGAAACGACCGGTACGGACTGCACCGCGCGCATCAGATTGTCCGGATGCACCGGGAGCGCGCGCGCCAGCTCGTAGACCGTCGCAAAGTCCGGCTTCGTAACGGCGAATGGCTCGCTGACCAGGCGCCCGAGCAGGTGGCGGCCGTCGCAGATGGGGATGATCAAGTGACCGATTTGTGCGCCGTCGTAGCGCAGCTGGGGCTCATCACCGTGGAGTGGCGCCGAGGCATTGGGTACCATTTCGCACCGCCCGAAGTTCTGCATGATCAGGCAGAAATCGTTCTGTGGCAGGCCCGGCGGAATCTGGTAGCCGTCTGTCGAGTCGGCAGCCAGCGATATGCCCGTCCGGGCCGAGAAGTTCTGCATCGCGGCCTTCGTCACATCGTGGTTGATGATGTAGGAAAGCCGGATGCTGGCGGTTTCAGCAGTCAATAAAGATCACAAGTCCTGGGGAAAGCCGCGACTTAGCCATTATAGCTTTGGCTCCCGTAACATCTTTGTACACGGTTATCGTCTAAACGGACATCCGCCGAACTGCCCTTGACAAAACTCTCTATCCCGACTTCGATAGTTTGAAGTCCCTACTGAGAAGGCAATGCACGACGTCCTTGTTCACTACCTCGAAGTCAACTTCCCCGAAATTGCGGAGCAGCTGGCGCACGCTCGTGCTCGCGATCCCAGCAATGAAGAGCGGGCGGCGGCTGCCGAACGGCTACGTGAGCTGATCCGCCGGCTCCGCCGCGGTACGGCCGAGTCCGGTGCGGCGTGGCACGAGCCGCGGGCGAGTGCTGCCGAGATGATTGCCGGCGTCAACGGCGAGCTGAGTCCTGACGAGCGCGAGGTGCTCGACCACTTCTTCGAGCTCTTCGCCCGCTCGATGGAGCGGACCCAGGCTGCGAAACGACCTGAGCCAACTGCCGCCGCGGAAGCTCCAGTCGAACCGGTCGCCGTTACACTGGCGGCTCCCGAGGCTGCCACCGAACCGTTCGCCGTTACAACCTCAGCTGTTGAGGCTCCCAGCGAAGCGCTCGCCGCACCGCCGGCTCCCGAGCCTTCGCCGGAACCAGCCCCAGCCGCCACCGCGGCACCACCACCCGAACCCCCGGCAGCGGCCGAACGCGAACCCGCCGTGGAACCCGCAGCACCTGAGCCGCCCACCCAGGCCGCGCCTCCCTCGGCCGAGTTGCCGGCTGCGCGTCTGGTACCCGAGCAGATGGCCGGCTACCTTCAGACCATCCTGCTGGCGGCGGCCCAGCAAGCCCTCGATCTCCTACAGGTGGACGCCAGTCAGGTGTACACGCTGGGCGAGCAGCGGCGGTTCGTTCTTCGCGCCGGCGTCCCGACGGAGTCGCTGGCGGCGCCAGAGGGCGTCGCCTCCATCAGCAGCGGTCTCCTGCGGAAAGCCCTCGAGCATAACGAGGTCTTCACCGTCGAGGACCTCGCGAACGAGGAACTGACCCCGGACGAGTCCGCCTGGGTGGACGCTGGCTACCGGGGGTTCGCCGCGATTGCCCTGTCGCCTCCGCTCGAGCGGCCGATCGGGGTGCTGGCGCTTCTGCGGCGCACTCCATGGCGGCTGGACCGGCGCGATGCAGTCCGGCTCGAGGACCTGGCGGTCGAAGCGGTGGCTGCGCTACGTGCACACAGCCTGGCGAGCAAAGTTGCGGAGGTCGCCGTCCTGCAGGAGCGGCTGAACCTGGCCCGCGAGATCCACGACGGGCTCGCCTCCGATCTGGCGGCGGTCGTCGCGCTCTTCAAGTACTACGAACAACGGCGGGAGCGCGATCCTCAGGATGCGAGCCAGTTGCTGCCGCAGCTCCGCTCGATGTCGGAGGAGATCCTGGCCGGTGCGCGCAACATCCTGCAGTCGCTGCGGCCTAAAACCATCCGTTCCGAGGGGTTGCTGGCCTCGCTGTTGAAGCTGGTGGACCAGTTCGGGCGGGTGAACCTGGTCGAAACCAATGTCAACATCCGCGGCGAGGAGAACGCCATCGCGGCGGAGCAGAAGGAAGTCATCTTCCAGGTACTCCGTGAGAGCCTCTCGAACGTTCGCAAGCACTCGCGAGCGCGCAACCTCTGGGTCGTTCTCGATCTATCATCGGCCCCCTGGGTCATGACAGTCCGCGACGACGGTCGCGGCTTTGACGTGCACCGGGTGGCCGAAGACCCCCGGAAAGTCGGCTCCTACGGGCTGGTGGGGATGCGCGAGCGGGCCGAGCTGATGGGCGGAACGCTCGAAATCGTCAGCCAAGCGCTGGAAGGCACCGTTGTGACGCTGATCGGCCCTGCGGACCGGGCCGAGTGAAGGAGCGTGTCCGCGTCCTGATCGCCGACGATCGGCCCATTTTCCGGGCAGGGGTCCAGGGCATGCTCCGCGACTTCCCCGAGATCGACATCGTGGGCGAGGCGATGACCGGGCGTCAGGCGGTCGAACGATCCCGTCGGCTGAAGCCGGACGTGATCCTCATGGACCTGAACATGCCGGAAATGGGCGGCATCGCCGCCACCCGTGCGATCAAAGAGGAGAACCCGGACCGGGTCGTGCTGGCGCTGACGATCTCCGAGGCGGAGGAGGACATCGTCGAGATGGTCGCCGCCGGTGCGTCCGGCTATGTCTTGAAGGATGTCGACCCGGCGAGCCTGGCCCGGAGCATCCAGGATGCCCACGCCGGCCACTTCCAGCTCGACGATCAGCTGACCCGTCGGGTGATCGTTCGGCTGGGCTCAACCCTGAAGAGATCGCGCCGGCCCCTGGCTGAACCGCTTACCGAACGGGAAACCCAGATCCTCCGGATGGTGGTTGTGGGGATGAGCAACAAGGCCATCGCCAATCGCCTTAGCCTGGGTGAGGGGACGATCAAGTCCCATCTGCGGAACATCTACCGCAAACTCCAGGTCCGAACCCGAGCCGAAGCGGCCGCCCAAGCGGTGCAATTGGATATCTAGGCGAACATTAGTTCGCTATCAATAGGGCAGGCCGCTGTCCGGGTGATAGATTTACTCGGCGCTTGGAGGGGGCTACTTTGGTGAATACCAAGGGAGTCCTCTGCGCGGCTTTCGGGGAATCTTGTACGTGGGGGTGGTCGATTTGAAGAAGCTTCTCGTCGTAGTTGTCGGCCTGCTTGGTGCCATCTTGGCCGGCGGCGCCAACATTAACGTTTAACGGCATTTGAACGAAAAAACCCGGGCAAGCCCGGGTTTTTTTGTTTCTGTCGGGTTCCTGGGACCTATTTGGTTATGTGATTAGATATCGAGGACCTGATGCCCAGGCCTAGGCCCGTTACTCTCTACGCGTTAGCTGTCGGCGCGTCTGGCGTGGGTCTTCTAGTCGTAACGACGGCCATTCAGGCACCGTATGATCTGGCCTCGCCGGCAGCCGGCGGACTGATGTCAACGGCCGTCATCCTGCTGTCACTAACCTTCCTTTCCTCGATCGCTCCCCTGAAAACGCGGCATGGCGCCGTATTGACGGTTGGCCTGGCGCCTCTTTTTGGCGCGCTGCTCGCCCTTCCGCCGTGGGCGGTGATGTTGGTGGCTGCGATCGGAACTCTGGATGAACGAATCCCCGGGCGAACCGTCTCGTGGACCCGTTTTGCTTTCTCGCGCGGAATGTTCAGCTTCGTGTACGGCATTCCTAGCCTCGTGTTTTACGGCTTGAACTTGCAGCACCCGCAGGCCACATGGGTGCTCGCTCTACCGTTGATGGTTCTCATGATCGTTGGGCTGAATGACGCTTTCGTGGCGGCATTCCTCTCTTTACTGCAGGGATCGAGCTTCTGGCGGACGGCCCGCAACGCGGTTGCTGGCAGTTGGTTGACCTACGTTGCTCTGCCCATCGTTGGCTACCTTATTTTCACGATCATGCAGGCGACCTCCATCGGCGGCAAGCTGGTCGTCTTCCTTCTCTACGGGCCGTTGCTCGTCTATCGAACAAGCTTGCAGAAACAGAACCGGCTAGATCAGTGGCTCCGCGACTCATTCATCATGCAGAGCCGCGTGGTTGACAAGCGTGATGGGCAGACATTTGGTCACTCTCAGAGAGTCGGAGAGCTCTGCGAGATGATCGCGCGCATGATGCACCTCAGTGAGGATGAATGCAACACCATTCGCGTTGGCGGCATCCTACATGACCTGGGCAAGATCGCCATTCCCGACTCGATCCTTCTGAAACCCGGGAAGCTCACCCCGGAGGAGTACGAGATCATCAAGACCCACCCGGTCGAGGGCGCTCAGATCCTGGCTGAGCACCCGGAGCAGAAAGACGTCTCTGAAATCGTCATGCACCACCACGAGCGCTGGGATGGCGCCGGATATCCCGATGGCCTCAAAGGTGAGGCGATTCCATTGGGCTCCCGGATCGTAAATGCTTGTGACGCCTTTGACACGATCACCCAAGCCAGAGTTTTCCGGCCAACCGTGAAGACACCTGCTGAGGCCATCCGCGAACTCAGGCAGTTAGCTGGGACATGGTATGACCCGGCCGTAATCACAGAGCTCGAGAAGATTGTTTCCGAGCGATGGGGACTTGACCTTCCGAACGCACCACGCCCGAAGCAGGAGCAAAACTACCGCGAGCTGCTGACCATTGTCGCCTTCAGGCGGCTGTGGCTCGGCCAGGCGGTGTCCTATTTCGGAGACATGATGAATACAACCGGGCTCGCGATCATGCTGTTCTTGGTCAGCCGGTCAGCTTCAGTGGTTGCTCTCGGCCTTATCGCGAAAGCTGTGCCGACCATTCTCTTCGGGCTCTTGGCAGGTTCGATCGTCGATCGGTTCAATCGACAGCGATTAATGATCGTCTCTGACATTGTCCGGGCCATCCTCACCGTTACGATCCCCTTTCTGGCCCTGCACTGGTTGCCGGGCGTTTTCATTTGTGTCTTCTTGGTGGCAACAGCTAGCGCCGTCTTCAATCCGGCTAAGCAAACGATCATTCCCAATCTTGTGCCGCCGGACCTGCTGGTTAGGGCGAACAGCCTGGTATTTTCCTCCGAGCGTGCCATGGAGCTGCTTGGATACGCAACAGCAGGACTGATCGCGGCGGCGATCAGTTGGACACTCTTATTCCTTATCGATGCGGGCACCTACCTCTTTTCCGCGATCACCCTGCTGGGCATTCCGGATGTTCTCCGAAACACCCAGAAGGCTGCGCCGCACATTGTCCAAGACGTGGCCGACGGAATGAGGTTCATCGTAAGGAGTCGTATCTTGCGGTCCACGATGGCGATGACGGCCATGGTTGCACTCTTCGCTGGCATGACGTTCCCCACGCTGGTGGTCCTCGCCTACGGCGCGCTCGATGCCGGTCCCTTCGGATACGGGCTCCTCGAGGCGGTAATCGGGGCCGGCGCAGTCATTGGCGCACTCGCCGCGCCCCAACTCATGAGCCGATACAGGGCAGGCATCCTGATCCTCGTCGGCGTCGCGGGGTGCGGCGTTTCGTATGCGCTTACCGGCCTGCTTCGGAGCTTGCCGTTCGCAATCGCATTCCTATTTCTATGCGGGTTGGCGAGCACGGTCTATTTCGTCCCTCTCATCTCGGTGATTCAGCGCGAGGCTCCGGACTACATTAGGGGGCGGGTGATGTCAAGCCGCTTCCTTCTAGCGCAGGCTGGCCTGCTTGGCGGCATGGCAATGGCGGGTCCGCTTACCGACCGTTTAGGGGCGCCGCTTGTGTTTGTTGCGGCGGGGCTGCTGCTCGCGTGCGCCGGCGTTGTGGGGTTCGCCTTCCGAGACTTGCGAGAAGCCACCTTCCGCAAGGAGCCCGCTCAACAACCACTCAAGGCTACCGCCTCCGGCTAGGCAGTGTTCCTGTTCTTTGCGGTCATAGCCGCAGCGCTGGCCATCGCTGTCCTGATTGGCGGTGACGTCCGGCGGCTGAGCCAGGTGCGCATCCGGCACATCGAATTACTCCTGGCGGCGTTTGCGGTCAAGGTCGTCGTGGCGCTGCTCGGGACCGCTCACACAGAGATGGCCGTCACCGTTGCCCGTCCGCTGAACGTGATCGGGGCCGTCCTGCTGGTGGCGGTGGTTTGGTTCAACCGGCAGATCCCCGGCGCCCTCCTTTTCGGGACCGGGTTGACACTCAATCTGATCGTGATCGTTGCCTTCGGCGGCCGCATGCCGGTGCTGTTGCCTCACGACGCCGACCCGAACTCAGCCGCATTGGCCTTACTGAAAGGCGGCCTCGACCCGCTGCACATCGCCCTGGATCACCCGCAGGGCCTCTGGTTCATCGGCGACATCTTGACCATTCCGAGCATCGGCGGCCACTCGTCGCTGGTCAGTATTGGCGACCTCCTGATGGCGGCCGGTGTCGCCTGGCTCATCATCCGGTGCAGCCAGCGCGCACCTGAGCTCCAGCCGGTGTATGGCTCGAGCCCGTCCCCGTAGCCCACGCGCCTCGTTTGGCGCATGCCGGGGCTCGAATTCCTCGTTTGAACAGTGGATAATGCCGCGATGATCCAGCGACGCCGGGTCGATGAGCTGTGGCGGAGCCGAGACTTCCGCGCCCTGATCTTCCTTGGTGTCCTGGGGACCCTGATCCTGATCCTTGCCTTCGCCATCCGGGGCATCCTGGGACCCTTCATCCTCGCCGGAATCCTGGCGATGCTGCTAAACCCCGTGGTGAACGCGGCCGAGCGGCGTCGCGTGCCCCGGCTCGCGGCCGTGATTGCACTCTACGGCATCATTGCCGCAGTCCTGGCCGCCGCGGTGTTCTTCCTCGTCCCCATCGTGAGCCAGGAGTTCACCGCGCTCGTCGCCCAGGGTCCGGCGATCGCCAGCTACGTCCAGGACCTCGCCGCCAAGGACCACGTCGTGTCCATCCTGGGCGTCCCGATTGACCTGCGGCAGTCGTACAACGATGCCGTCCGCAATCTGCCGGCGTTACTGGCGGGCCACCTCTCCTCGGTCGTCGAAAACGTCTTCATGCTGCTCAACTGGATCTTCCAGACGATCCTGGTGCTGCTGGTGGCGTTCTTCCTGGTGAAGGACGCCCACGCCATCCGGCGGTTCTTCCGAGACCTCGTGCCCCAGGGTTACCGAACCGACGCCCATGATGTCGCCGCCGACATCTACCGCATGCTTGGTGCCTACATGCGCGGCCAGTTGATCATCTGCGCCCTGATCGGCGTCGTGACCGGGATTGCCCTCTGGATAGTTGGCATTCCCTATTCACTCGCGCTCGGGATCGTCGCCGGCGTGACCGCCTTCATCCCGTTCATCGGGCCATTTCTCGGCGCCCTCCCCGCGGTGGCCGTCGCCGCGTTCGTCACGCACTCCTCGGGCAAGGTCGTGGTTGTATTGATCCTCTACTTCGTCATCTCGAACGTCGTGTACAACTTCATTTCCCCGAAGGTGTTCGGCGACGCCGTCCACCTGAGCCCGATGCTGATCATCATCGCGTTCGTAGTGGGGGGCTACCTTGGAGGGATCCTCGGGCTCTTCGTCGCGGTTCCGGTCGCCGCCACCCTGCGCATTCTCTTCATCTACGCTCACGAACGCATCTACGCCTGAGCGACCGCCGTCGTGAAGCTGGCCCTGATGTCCGATATCCATAGCAACCTCGAGGCTCTGGACGCCGTCCTCGAGGCGCTGCCCGACGTCGATCGGATCATCGTGTTGGGCGACATCGTCGGCTACGGCCCGGAGCCGAACGAGGTGATCGAGCGCCTGCAGTCGGTGGAGGCCCGTGCCGTTCGTGGCAATCACGACCAGGCCATGCTGGATCCCAGCATGCTCGAGCAGTTCAACCCGCACGCGGCCGCCGCCGCCCGCTGGACGCGAGACGTCCTGACGCCCGACAGCCTCGACTTCCTGGACGGACTGCCCTTCTACGGTCGGATCGGCCGCCATCGGGTCGTCCACGGCAGCCCCCGCAAACCGTACATCTGGGAATATATCCTCGACGAGCTTCAGGCGCTGGAGATCCTCAACCGCCTGGGGGAACGGTATTGCTTCTTCGGGCATACCCACCTGCCGCGGATCTTCACGGAAAGCGGCGAGCAGATCCCCGAGGGGGCAGACTGGATCGAGCTACCGCCCTCGGCGCTCGTCAACCCGGGCAGCGTCGGGCAGCCGCGTGATGGCAACCCGGATGCGGCCTTCGCGGTCGTTGACCTCAGCAGGCCGGCCGTCCTCTTTGGGCGGGTGCCCTACGACGTCGAGACCACCCAGGCCAAGATCCTGCGGGCCGGGTTGCCCGCGGTGGAGGCTGCTCGGCTGGCGCTCGGCCACTAGGACATAGAATGGGTCTTCCTTCATGAAGCTCGTCATCGTCGGCTGCGGCCGCGTGGGCGCCATGGCGGCCCTCGCCCTCTCCAAGGCCGGCCACCAGGTCACCGTGATCGATAGCAACCGGCACGCGTTCGACCGGCTCGGCAGCGATTTCGCCGGCGAGATGGTGCTCGGCAATGGGATCGACGAAGATGTGCTCCGCCAGGCGGGAATCGAGTCGGCAGACGGGTTTGCCTCGCTGACCAACGGCGACAACCGCAACATCATGGCCGCCCAAATCGCCCGCGAGATCTTCAAAGTGCCCCGCGTGATCACCCGCATCTACGACCCGATGCGGGAGGATGTCTACCGCGAGCTCGGTTTGAATACACTCTGCCCCACGCTTACCGGGGCAAGGCAGATCCATGCGATGCTGAAGGGGTGAGCCAGCCATGTACGTGATCGTGGTCGGCGGTGGAAAGGTTGGCTACTACCTGAGCAAGCACCTGCTCGAGCGCGGTTACGAGGTCACGCTGATCGAGAAGGACCCCCGCCGGGCCGAGGTGCTCAATTCGACGCTCGGTGAGATCGTGATGGTCGGCGACGGCGACGAGATGTCGTTCCTCGCCACGACCGGCATGGAACGGGCCGACGTCGTGGTCGCCGTCACCGGCGACGATGAGGACAACCTGGTGACCTGCCAGCTGGCGAAGCGGAAGTTCAACGTCCCGAAGACGGTCGCCCGGGTGAACAATCCCGCAAACGTCCGGATCTTCAAGACGCTCGGCGTCGATGTGGCGCTCAGCGCGACCGAGGTCCTCCTGGACCTGATCGAGTCGGAGCTGGCCAACAAGGAGACGGCCAGCCGCTCAGCGCCCTAAAAGAAAAAGAGCCGGTGCATCACCGGCTGTTCAATTCGTTTAACGCTGCGTTACGCTTTGCCGATCTTGTAGATCTTCGTGCCGCAGGTCGGGCAGGTTCCCGTGGTAGCCGGTTTCCCGTTCTTCATCGTGATGTGGACTGGGTCCTTGATGTCGACCTTCTTCTTGCACTTCAGGCAATATCCGGTAACGGCCATGACACTCTCCTTTGCTGGCTACTGAACGCCCCGAGGCGCCCCCAAAATCGGCCTGATGATAGCACAACGCCCGAATTCGATTCGTATTCAAAAAAATCGCGAAAATGTGGCCCGGTCAACTTCGCGCCGCGTAGCGCGAGAAGATCACGCTCGCGTTGTGACCGCCAAGCCCGAAAGAGTTCGACAGCGCGACGCCGATATCGGCTCGGCGCGCCTGCATCGGAACGTAGTCGAGGTCACACTCGGGATCGGGCGTCTGCAAGTTGATCGTTGGCGCGATCACCTGGTCGCGGATGGTCAGCGCCAGCACCACCGCCTCGACTGCGCCCGAGGCGCCCATCATGTGGCCGGTCATCGACTTGGTGCTGCTGACCGCGAGCTTGTCGGCGTGCTTCCCGAAGACGCGGTGGATGGCGTCGGTCTCGAATTTGTCGTTCATCGGAGTCCCGGTGCCGTGCGCGTTGATGTAGTCGACCCGCTCGGGCTCGATCTCGGCCTTGCGCAAAGCCCGTTGCATGGTCAGCACGGCGCCTTCGCCTTCTGCCGGCGCCGCCATGTCGAAGGCGTCGTTGCTGGAGCCGTAGCCGATCACCTCCGCGTAGATTCGCGCTCCGCGCTGGCGGGCGTGTTCCAGCTCCTCGAGTAGCAGGGCCCCTGCACCCTCCGAGATCACGAAGCCGTTGCGTTCCTTGTCGAACGGGCGGGATGCCTGGGTGGGATCCTCATGCTGGGCCAGGGCCCGCATCGCGCAGAACCCCGCGTATACGACGGGAACGAGGACGGCTTCTGCGCCCCCGGTCATGATCGCGTCGGCATCGCCGCGGCGGATGGTCTCGAACGCCTCTCCTACGGCGCCGCTGCCGGTAGCGCAGGCCGAAACCACCGCCATGTTTGGGCCACGCAGGCCGAGCGCGATCGCGATATGCCCGGAAGCCGTGTCGGTCAGCATGTTCTGAATGAAGGTGGGGCTGACCCTCTTGAGCCCGCGCTCCTGGAGGATGCGTTGCTGTTCGAGGAAGACGCCAAGCCCGCCCGCGGCGCTGCCGAAGATCACCCCGACGTCGTCGAGCAGGCCGTTCTTCGTCATCCCGGCATCGGCGAATGCCTCCTGGGCGGCGACCAGTCCGAGCTGCGCATAGCGGTCCATGCGCCGCAGCTCCTTGGGCTCGATCCGGCCGGTCGCGTCGAAGCCCTTCACCTCGCCCGCGATCTGCACCGGAAACTCGCTCGCGTCGAAGAGGGTGATCTTCCCCACGCCGGACTGGCCTTCCAGCATCGCGGCCCACGTACTGGGCGCATCGAGACCGACGGGCGTCACGGCCCCCACCCCGGTCACGACGACGCGTTTCATCCCGATGGGGAGGGGGTGACGACGCGCGCGACCTCGCGGTCGTTGAGGGTAACGACGTGAGAGTCCTGGCTGATGCGCCGGATCAACCCGGAGAGCACCTGGCCGGGCCCGATCTCGAGGAATTCCGCGCTGCCGCGGGCGACCATCTCGACGACCGACGCCGTCCACTGGACCGGCTTCAAGATGTGGTCGGCAAGCTCCTTGCGGATGTCGTCGGCGCTGGTCAGGATCTGTCCGGTGATATTGGCCACGACTGGAATCCGCGGCTGACGGAGCGGCAGCCGGGCGACGATCTCGCCGAATTGGGCGGCGGCCCGGGCCATCAGCGGTGAGTGCGATGCGATGCTGATCGGCAGCCGGACCACCCGCGAGGCGCCCCGAGCGCGGGCGAGTTCGGTGGCGCGATCGAGCGCTGCGCTCTCGCCGGAGAGCACGATCTGCCCGGGGGAGTTGGCGTTGGCGACGGTGATGATCCCCACGGCGCCCGCCTCGGCGACGACGGCTTCGATCACATCTCGATCGAGTCCCAGGACGGCGAGCATCCCGCCTGGCCGCTCGGTGCCGTTCTCTTTCATCAACCGGCCGCGCTCACGCACCAGCCGCAGCGCACTGTCGAAATCGATGACGTCCGCTGCGACCAGCGCGGTGAACTCGCCCAGGCTATGGCCGGCGACGTACTGGGGGGCGACCACCTGACCCAGGGCCTGCCACCGCTCGCGCAGCACATTGAGGCAGGCGATGCTCACGGTGAGGATCGCGGGCTGAGCGTTGATGGTGTCGTTGAGGTCCTGCTCGGGTCCCTCGAAGCACATGCGGGTCAGCCCGAAGCCAAGGGTCTCGTCCGCCCGCCGGAAGACGTGGCGCGCGGTCTCGGAAACGTCGAAGAGGGCCTTGCCCATCCCCACGTACTGCGAACCCTGCCCCGGGAAAACGAAGGCCACCGGGCCGGCACCATACGGGACGGCGGTCGGGAGGTTTTGCGTCAGGCGACGGACACCTTCCCCTTGACGTAATTCCAGGCCTCGCCGACGGTGCGAAGCTTCTGGGCGTCCTCGTCGGAGATCTCCATGCCGTACTCCTCCTCGAAGGCCATGATCAGCTCGACCAGGTCCAGCGAGTCGGCCGACAGGTCATCGGTGAAGGACGCTTCCGGGGTCACCTTCTCGACGTCGACGCCAAGCTGCTCTGCGATGATGCCGCGGAACTTGTCGAAATTCGCTTCAGCCATCCTTCCCTCCTGCGGATATTTGAGTTGCGGGCACGGTCACGTGCCCAAATTCGGTCTCTACAATAGCGAACCGCGACCGGGAGCGCGAATACCTGGGATGGCCCGCAGGAGATGTATCCCCGAAGGCGGCGCTTGGTTACGGGCCCGTATAGCGCCAAACGTAACCTTGCGCAAAAGCCGGACTTAAAATGAGGCGTGACTTCCGCCTCTATGCCGTCGCTTGCCCAGGCACGCCGCGGATTAGCCCTTGGGGCGATCGCCGGCCTGGGCATCTATCGCCCTCCGGCGGATGCGCCGCTGGCGCGGCGCGTCACTGGGACGGATCTGACGGGCGTTTCCTATCGCGTGAAGGCCGACCAGGGCCTGAGCACGCCATCGCTGGCGGCCGGCGCCGCGCGCGCCGCGTTGCGGGCCGCCGGCGTGAACTCGTCCGACATCGAGATGATCATCGTCGGCACCAGTACACCGGACGTGCTCTGGCCCACCACCGCCTGCTTGGTGCAGACGGAGCTGAAGCTCCCCATGGTCGGAAGCTTTGACCTGTACGCGGCGGAGACGAGCATGCTGGCGGCGCTCAATGTCGGGATCCGCTACACGGCCGCCGGCGCGCGGGGCGTCTTGCTGATCGGGGCCGAGTCGGATAACCAACTGGTCGACCTGCCCGGACAGGGCGGGAGAGTTCATACCCGCGTGGCGGCGGCCGTGGTGCTCACTCAGGCGGGCGACGACGGCGGGGTCCTGTCCACGATGGCAGGTGGTGCAGCACGGAGCGACGTGAATGGCGACGCCCACGATCGCACGCTGCTGCGTGGGCTTACCGAGGCGGCGGCCGAATGCCTGCAGAAGGCGAACCTAGCCATGTCGGAGATCGACCTGGTGATCGGCGAGCAGTCGGCGCCAGACATCATGCAGGCCTGGAGTAAGCAAGCCGGGGTCTCATCGAGCCGCATCCTGCTCGACCCAGTGCGCTATGGATCGTTGCGGGCAGCCGCACCGTTGACCGCGCTGCACGACGCGGTCCACGCGGGCGAGCTGCAAAACGGCATGACGGCGCTCCTGCTCGCCTGTGGCAGTGGCCCGACCTGGGCGGCCGCCTGTCTTCGCTGGGGTGGTGGAGGGATCGCCGAATGGTAAATGGTACGCGAGTCGTGGTCACCGGCACCGGCGCCATCACCTCGCTTGGTCACACCACGCGTGAGACCTGGGAGGCCGTCAAGGCTGGCCGATCGGGCGTGCGCCGCGTGCAGACCTTCGATCCATCGGCTATGCCGAGCAAGGTGGCGAGTGAGGTAGTGGATTTCAAGCCTGAGGCTCGCCTCGACCGGAAGGAGGCGCGCCGGATGTCGCGATTCGTCCAGTTCGCCATGGTCGCCACCCGCGAAGCGCTCGAAGGCTCAGGGCTCCAGGTCACCGAGGCGAACCGAGACCGGGTCGGTGTCATCGTGGGGAGCGCGATCGGCGGCCTGGAGATGATCGAGGAGGCGCACACCATCCTCAAGGAACGTGGACCGTCTCGCATCAGTCCCTTCACCGTGCCGATGATGATCGCGGACATGGGCGCCGGCCAGATCTCAATCGCCACGGGTGCCCGCGGCCCGAACTTCTGCACGGTTTCTGCTTGCAGTTCCGGTGCGCACGCCATTGGCGAGGCCTTCGAAACGATCCGTCGGGGCGACGCCATGGCCATGATCGCGGGCGGTAGTGAGGCGTGCGTCACGCCGCTGGCGCTGGCCGCGTTCTGCGCCTCGCGTGCCGTATCGACGCGCGACATCGAAGCCACCAGGGCGAGCCGCCCGTTCGACCTGGAGCGCGACGGCTTCGTGATGGGGGAAGGAGCCGGGATCTTGATCCTCGAGGAGCTCGAGTCAGCGCGGAAACGCGGTGCGCCGATCATCGCCGAGATCGTTGGCTACGGCGCGACCGCGGACGCCGGCCACATCACGGCGCCCGATCCAGTTGGCGCCGGCGCAGCCCAGGCGATGAAGCGCACCCTGGCCAAAGCGCGGGTCGCGCCGGAAGACGTGAGCTACATCAACGCCCATGGGACAGCGACCCAACTGGGCGACGTTGCGGAAACGCTCGCATTCAAAGATATTTTTGGCGACGCCGCGTACCGAATCCCGATCAGCTCGACCAAATCGATGCTGGGACATCTGCTCGGCGCCGCCGGCTCGGTCGAAGCGGTGATTTCCGTGAAGGCCGTCGAGGAAGGCGTGGCGCCGCCCACCATCAACCTCGAGCATCCGGACCCGCAATGTGACCTCGACTACATCCCAGAGGGCGCGCGCGAGCTCGACATCAAACTGGCGCTGTCGAACTCCTTTGGCTTCGGCGGCCACAACGCGTCCTTGCTCTTCAAGCAATTCCGAGGCTAGCGTTTGATCTTCCTCAGCGACTTCCTCAACGCTGAGGTTGTCGACGTTCGACAGCATCGCGTCGGGCGAGTTCGAGACCTCGTTGTGGTGATGACCGAGCCCTTTCCCAAGGTCACCGGGGTCATCCTGAAGAACAGCCGAAAGGTGCGCTCCGTCGACTGGTCGGTGGTTCGCAGCTGGGACAACAAAGAGCTCAGCCTGAAAGTCGATGCCGCCAGCTTACAGCCGCACAGCCGCGCCGATACCGAGCTGTGGCTTGCGCGGCAGATTCTGGACAAACAGATCGTCGACATGGACGGCCGCCGGGTGGTGCGGGTGAATGACCTGCAGCTGTCCCAGGTGGAAGGGTCGATGCTCGTGATCGGTGTCGATATCGGCAGCCGGGGGCTGGCGCGGCGCGTCGGGCTCGAGGGGCTGGGGCGCCGGATTACCGCCGCCCTCGGCCTGGATTGGCCACAAAAGCTGATCTCCTGGGAGGCGGTCGACCCGGTGAAGACCGACATTAGCTCGGTCAAGCTTCGGATCGCCCACACCAAGCTCGCCAAGCTGCACCCGGCCGACATCGCGGATATCGTCAACGAGCTCAGCCCAGACGATCGCAATGCGGTCTTCGCCGCCCTCGACGATGAGAAGGCCGCCGATACCCTGGAGGAGATCGACGAGCCGCAGATGCAGGCCTCCATCCTGGAACGTCTTGACGTCGAGCGCGCGTCGGACATCCTGGAAGCGATGGCCCCCGACGAGGTTGCGGACTTGTTGGCCGATATGCCGCGCGAGCGGGCTCAACAGCTGCTGCAGAAAATGGAGGAAGACGAGGCGGGCGACGTCGAGGAGCTGCTCGCCTATCGCGAGGACACGGCCGGTGGCCTGATGACCACCGAGTACGTCGCCGTGCTGCATACCCTGACCGCCGCTGAGGCGATCGAACGCCTGCGCGAGCTCGAGCCGGATGCCGAGAGCGTCTATTACGTCTACGTCATCGACGAGGAGGAGCATCTGCTGGGCGTCCTGTCCCTGCGCGACCTGATCGTGGCCAAGCCCGAGACCAAGATCCGCGACTTCATGATCAAGAACGTGATTTCCGTCCGGCTCGACGCCGGGCCGCGCGAGGTCGCCGAGGTGACCTCGAAGTACAACCTCCTGGCCGTGCCGGTGGTCGACGAGCACAACCGAATCCACGGCATCGTGACGGTCGATGACGTCATGGAGCGGGTCATGCCGGCGCGGGCCGGCGGACGCCGCCGACGGATCTTCTAAGAAGACGGTGGCGCAGCCGAAGGCGCTGCAGCGGTCGCTCGGAGCACTCCGGAGCCGGCGGGTTCGGCTCCTCATGCTGCTCTCGGTGGCGGGGCCGGGAATTATCACCGGTACGGTCGACAACGACGCCACAGGAGTCACGGGATACGCGCTCGCTGGGTCGCAGTTTGGCTATGACCTGTTATGGCTGCTGATCGTCACCGCGTTTTGCCTCGTCGCCATCCAGGAAATGGTCGCTCGGATGGGAACGGTCACCGGCAAGGGACTCTCCGACATGATTCGCGAACGGTTCGGGGTGGCGCCGACGGTCTGGGTCATGCTGCTGCTCTTCATCGCCAACGCCGCGACGACCGTGGCCGAGTTCGCCGGCATCGCCGGCGCCTCGCAACTCCTCTTCGGTGACTTCGCCCGCTACATCGCGATCCCGCTGGCCGCGGTGTTCGTCTGGTTCCTCGTCCTACGCGGCTCGTTTCGTGTGGTCGAACGACTGTTGCTGATTCTCAGCCTCGTATTCGTCTCATACATCGTCTCGGCCATCCTGGCTCATCCGAAATGGAATGAAGTGATCCACCACACCGTCGTGCCGACGTTTCACTTCACGGCGTCCTACCTCTTGATCTTCATCACGATCGTCGGCACGACGATCACGCCCTGGATGGCCTTCTTTCAGCAGTCGAATGTGGCCGATAAGGGTCTCCATCCGAGCCAACTGCGATTCGAACGCATCGATACATACACCGGGATTCTCGCGCTGAATGTGGTGGCCTTCTTCATCATCGTGGCGACGGGTGCCACGGTTTTTGTCCACCACGTGCCCGTCGACCCGGCGGACCCTTCAGCCTTCGCCAAGATCGCCCTGGCCCTCAAGCCACTGGCCGGCCAGTACGCGGAGCAACTCTTCGCAATCGGGCTGCTCAACGCCTCGCTGATGGCGGCGTCCGTGCTTCCCCTCTCGACCACGTACGCCATCACGGAGGCGTTTGGCTGGGAGCGCGGCATCGACAAGTCATTCAGAGAGGCCCCCGCTTTCTTGACGATCTACACCACGATGATCGTGTTGGGGGCCGCGATCGCGATGTTCCCGGGCGCTCCCCTCGCACTGATCACGAACCTTCCGAACATCGTCAACGGTCTGATGCTGCCGTTGCTCTTACCGATCCTGATGTTGCTGGCGAACGACAAGCGCGTCATGGGACGCTACGCGAATACGGCACTCTTCAACGTCTTCAGTGGGATCGTCTTCGTCTTTCTGTCATTCGTGACGCTGGCGTTCCTTGCCTCGATCTTCTTCCCCGGACTGTTCAGCGGCCACTAGCTGGCGGCGCGCCTCGTTGCGGAACGCGGCCTCCGCCTCCGCGCCGAAGAGGACAAAGCGAACCTCGCGGATGCTGGTCGGATTCCTGCCGTGCGCCACCACCTCTTCCAGCATGATCCGGGCGCACTCGTTCATCGGGAAGTGGGCGACCCCGGTGCCGACGGCAGGAAACGCGACCGACCGCAGTTCGTTCGCCTTGGCGATCTCGAGGCTGCGCCGTGTCGAGCCGCGCAAACTCTCGGCGTTGGTCCGACCGCCCAGGCGCATGCTTGTCGCATGGATGACATAGCGCGCCGTCAACGTCCCCCCGCCGGTGATGGCGGCATCGCCGACCGCGATGCGGCCGATCGCCCGGCACTCAGCCTGAATCGTCGGACCACCGGCACGGGCGATGGCCCCGGCAACGCCGGCACCAAGCTCCAGGTCGTTGTTGGCCGCATTGACGATGGCGTCGACATCCTGTTGCGTCAGGTCGCCCTGCAGGACCTCGACCGTCAGGCTCCCAGCCTGCCAGCTCATCCCCTGGATATCGACGGGAGCCACGCCATCGATGCCATCCGCGCCTCGACGTCCTCGCGCGTAATGGGCTGCAAGCCGCGCACGCTGAAATGCTGGATGGTGAAGGACGCCATCACCATGGCGTACCCGAGTGCCAGGCGCACCGAGTCGTCGGTCTCCACCTGCTGTTCGGCGAGGCATCCGAGGAACCCGGCGGCCACTGCGTCGCCCGCGCCGGTCGGGTCAATGGGCGGATCGACGGGTAGGGCGGGAAGGTGAATGTCCTCACCGTGACGGTAGAGGGTGGCGCCTTTCGGCCCCTCCTTGATGACGAGCCCGCGCAACGTGAAGCGACGGCGCAGCTGCTCTGACGCCTCCTCGATGGTTTCGACCTTCGCCAGCGCCATCGCCTCCGAGGCGTTGAGGAACATGTAGTCGAGCCGCTGGAGAACCGGTTCGAGGGCATCCGGCTGCTCGCGAATGTAGAGCTTCATCGTGTCGCCCGCGACGAGCCACGGGTCGTCGAGCTGTTCGAGGACCCGCATCTGATGACGCGGCTCCATGCTGCCGAGGAAAACGATCTTGGCCTTGCGCTGGTCGGCGCTGAGGACCGGGGTGAAGCCGCGGTACGCGCCCTGATCAGAGCGCTCGTTGCGGGTGGTGCCGGTCTCATAGTCATGCTCGGCAAACCATCGATAGGTGGGGAGCTCGGAGGTCACCGTGCTCCGGAGGTCAGCACCGGTGCCTTTCATCGCGGCCTGGAACGCATGCATGAAGTCGGGGCCGGCCGTCCCAACGACCCACACGGGAGCGAACAAGCGCGCCGCGAGCGTGAAGTACGTGGCCGATCCACCGAGGCCGTCCGTGTTGACGCCCATTGGCGTGCGGACATCGTCGCGGGTAATAGTGCCGGCGACGAGCACGGGCCAGGGCTTGTTGGGGGGCGTCACGCGGCCCCAATTCTACGGAGGTCTACACCGCGAGCAGCTGCGGGTCGGGTCGAGCGAGCTCACCTTCGACGGCGGCGACGAATCGGCGCACCGCGGTCGGATCGGTGAGCAGCCAGGCTTCCTCGGGATGGGCGGCGTCGGGCCGGCAGATCACGGCCATCGCCGTATCGTCTCCCATGACGGCGCTGAACCAGACGTGGGCCAGCCAGCCGAGGCCGGGATCGCGACGGTCGGCCTCCTGGGGGAGGGGCGTGGTGTCCGGTGTAGTCACGACCGCGCGCCGCGCGCTCCGCAGCAGCGCCACTTCCTGGTCCCATTCGGCGCGGACCGCCGCCGGGTCAGGCCGGCCGAGATAGACGGTATAACGGCCGGGCCGCATCGTCGCCAGGCTCTCGACCACTCGGCGAAGCAGCGGTACGGTCGCCACGTCCGCCACCGCCCGGCTTCCGGGGGTGCCTTCGACCAGTGTTGCCATCTCGCCCATGGGAGCAGGCTAGCACAAACTTTCCAGAAAAGCAAACATATGTTCGTAGGCGCTTATGGGCGGCGGAAGAGCGGGACCACGTTGCCGGGCCGGCCGCGCCAGCGGCTTCGTGCAGCCACCATGAGCGCCTCCTGGGCCTCGAACAACACTTCCGCGGTCCGGTCGAGCGAGCGGTCGATACCGAGCCTTTCCGTATAGCCGCCATCCAGCTGGCCCAGCAGATGGACGATCCGCCGCCAGATGTGGGTCGGGATCAACTTCAGCTCCTGGACTCGGCATTCCTCGATGGCACCGAGCAGCTGATCGGTTTCGCGCAGCTGGCTGCGCGGTGTCGGGGCGTGGCGGCGCTGCCAGGACCAGAAACGATGCTGTGCGATCTCGAGAACGGTGCGCTCGATCATGACCTAAGCAGCCATGATAATCCCGGTATGGAGGAACGGGTCGAAAGTCAGGAAGTTTATGCGGGCAAACTCATCAGGGTCTACAGGGACCGGGTGCGCTTGCCGAGCGGGCAGCTGACCATTAGGGAAATCGTGCGGCACCCCGGCTCGGTCGGCATCATCCCGCGCGCTGCTGACGGCCGCATCGTTCTGGTTCGCCAGTTCCGCTACGTGGCCGGTCGCGAGCTGTGGGAGATCCCCGCGGGTACGCTCGACAAGCCAGGCGAGGACATCCCGACGGCGGCGCGACGGGAGCTCGCCGAGGAAGCCGGCTTCAAGGCCGAGCGCTGGACGATGCTCGGCACTGCTTACTTGATGCCGGGGTATTGCGATGAGCGAATGACGTTCTTCCTCGCCGAGGACCTCTCGCCGACGGAATCCCATCCCGAGCTCGACGAGTCGTTCAAGGTCAATCCCTTCGATTGGCACGACCTGCAGGTGCTGCGCCAGAGCGGCGAGCTGCTGGACGCGAAAACACTGCTCGGGCTGGCCTGGGCCGGTGTGCCGCTCTGGGCCGCCCCGAGCCGCCGCTGACCTACTCTTCCTCTTCCTCGCCGCCCTTCGACTTCTGATACGCCGCGATCACCATCTGCGCCGCGTGCGCGGGGACCTCTTCGTAGTGTGAAAACTTCATCGTGTACTTCCCCCGACCCTGGGTGATCGATCGTAGGTCGATGGGGAACCGGTACATCGACGACAGGGGGACCTGGGCTTTCACTTTTTCCATGTGATCGCCGGACGGCTCCATGCCTGCGATCTTGCCGCGCTTCCCGTTCAGGTCGCTGATGACGTCGCCCATGTTCCGCTCGGGGACCAGCACCTCAACCTCCATGATCGGTTCGAGCAGCACTGGCTTGGCATCCATGACCGCCTGGCGCATCGCCATCGCGCCCGCCAGCTTGAAGGCGATGTCCTTGCCGTCGACCTGGTGCGTGGATCCGTCCAGCAGGCGGACCTTGATGTCCACCAGCGGGTTGCCGGTCAGCACCCCTTGCTCCATCGTTTCTCGCACGCCCCTCTCGACCGAGGGTCGGAAGTTCTGCGGGATCGAGCCACCGAAGATCTTGTCTTCCCAGACGAACCCGGTGCCGCGCGGGACCGGCGCAATGTCGATCACGCAATGGCCGTAGAGGCCGGCGCCGCCGGACTGCTTCTTGTATTTCTTCTCCGCCTTGGCGCTGCTGGTGATCGTTTCCTGGTATGGCACGCGCGGCACGGCCAGCGTGCCCTCCACCCCGTACTTGCGCTTCATCTTCTCGAGCACGACATCGAGATGGATATCGCCCATGCCGTGCACGATCGTCTCCTTCGTGATCGGCTCATGCTCCAGCGTCAGGGTCGGGTCTTCGTCGACCAGCTTGACCAGCGCCGCGTTCACCTTTTCCTCGTCGGCCTTGTTCTTGGCGCCGACGGCGGCGCTGAACGTCTGCTCCGGGTACTCGATCGGCGGAAGCCGCAAGGGATGGTCCCGGCTGGCGAGCGTGTCGCCAGTCGCCGTGACCGACAGCTTGCTGATGCCCGCGATGTCGCCGGCGACCACCTCGGTCGCCGCTTCCAGCGTCTTGCCTTTCGGATAGCCGATCGTGCCGGCGCGCTCCGGTTGGTCCTTCGCCGCATTCAACAGCGGGGTGCTCGATGTCAGAACGCCGGACACCACCTTCACATAGCTGATGCGACCCACGAAGGGGTCGGCGGTCGTCTTGAAGACGATCGCGCCTAACGGCCCCGCCGGCTCGCGCGTCAGGGTCTCGGCTTGGTCGGTGCGGGGATTCACGGCCACCACTGGCGCGGCCTGCCTGGGCGAAGGCAGGAGCGCCACCATGGCATCGAGCAAGGTGCCGATGCCGATCGATTTGCCCGCGGCGGTACAGAGGACCGGGACGATCGCTGCGGCCGCCACACCTTTGGCGAGCGCCCCCGTGACCTCGGCATCACTCAACTCGCCGCTTTCCAGGTATTTCTCCAGCAGCGCGTCGTCCGTCTCGGCCGCGGCCTCCACCAGCGGCGACCGCCGGGACTCGACCTCGGCAGCCAGGTCGCTCGGTAAGGGGACCTCCTTGGCTCGCCCTTGCTGATCGAACTCGTACGCCTTGCGGGTCAACAGGTCCACTACGCCCTTGAACGCGGCCTCGTGGCCGATGGGGGCCTGGATCGACACCGGACGCGGAGAAAACTCCTTGAAGCCGTCGACCACCTTCCAGTAGTCGGAGTTCTCCTTGTCCATCTTGTTCACCACGATCAGGGTGGGGAGGTCACGGGCTCGCAGCTGCTGCCAGGCAAGCTCGGTGCCAACGACGATTCCGGTGCTCGCCCCGACCACAAGCAGGGCACCCTCGGCCGCGCGTAGGGCGCCGCACACATCGCCGGCGAAGTCCTGGAATCCGGGCGTATCGAGCAGGTTGATTTTGTGGTCCTGCCAGGTAAGGTGCGCAATGGCAGTGCCGATCGAGATCTTTCGCTTGATCTCTTCGGGCTCGAAGTCGAACGTGGTGTTGCCGGCGTCCGGGCGTCCCAACCGCTCGACCGCTCCGCCCGCGTAGAGCATCGCCTCGGCCAGGCTGGTCTTGCCATCATGGCTATGCCCGAGCAGGGCGACGTTACGGATCTTCTCCGGGTCGACTCTGGCCACCGCTTGTCCCTTCCAAGGAGAGTGTAAATCGAAACTACGTCCCTCCCCCTCTGGGGAAGGGAGGGTGGGGCTTTTAGTCGATTGGTGCGAGCGGAATGATCTCGACGGGCTTTCCCGCCGCCACCTCGCTGGTCCCGAGCGGGACGACGATCAGGCAATTGGCATCGGCCATCGAGCGGAGCACGTGCGAGCCCTGGTCGCCGGTCAACCGGACGCTGATCCGATCGCCGTCGCGGCGTGCGATGCCTCGGAAGTACTGTTCCAGGTGCGGCGGGTTGGAGAGCGCCACATCGGTGATCGCGGTGATTCGTGGCCGCTCGAGGTCGGCGCGTCCTTGCATCTTCAGGATGGCGGGACGCACGAACAGCTCGACGCCGACGAGCGACGAAACGGGGTTGCCCGGCAATCCGATCAGTGGCCGGCCCCCGACGGTTCCCACCATGAGCGGCTTCCCGGGCCGAAGCGCTACCTGCCAGAAGTCGACGGCCCCTTGCTCTTGCAGGAGGGCGCGGACGAGGTCGTAGGCGCCCATCGACACGCCACCCGTGCTGACGATCAGGTCGGTGCGGGCCGCGAACTGGAGCCGGGCGACGAGTTCCTCCCGGTCGTCGCGCGCCACCCCGGCATCGACGACCTCGGCACCAGCCTCTTCAAGCGCCGCCCGCAGGGTGTAGCGGTTGGTGTTGGTGATCTGCCCGGGCCCCAGCGACTCCCCGGCGTCGCGCAACTCGTCGCCGGTCGTCAGAACCGTGACGCGTGGCCGTCGGATCGTTCGGACGGTGGTGCGCCCGGTCGATGCCAGCACGCCGATCAGCCCCGGGGTAACGATTCGGCCCCGTTCGGCGACACGGTCGCCGCGGCGGAGATCGCTGCCAGCGTGCCGGACGCTGGTGCCCGGCTCGACCGCAACGCGGATGTCGACGCGCCCGTCGCGTTCCGCGGTGTCCTCGACCCGCACGACGGCGTCCGCGCCCTCCGGCATCACCGCGCCCGTCATGATCCGTAGGGCGGTCGAGGGGCGTACCGAGGTCGGGGGTGCGACGCCGGCGCGGATCTCGCCGAGGACCTCCAGGCGCACGGGGCCCGCGGCCGATGCCGGGCTCGTGTCGCCCGCCCGCACGGCATAGCCGTCCATGGCGGAGTTCGTAAATGGTGGGACGTCGCGGTCCGAGCGCACGTCCTCGGCGAGCACGCGGCCACGGGCATCCACTAGGGGGGTGTCCTGGGCGTCGAGCACGGTGATGCGGGCGAGGATCCGGTCGCGCGCCTGGGCGACCGTCAGGAGCGCAGGCTGCTTGGGGTTACCGATCGTTCCAGTGACTGTTTTCGAACTCGGGCCCGCCGCCTTCGCCGTCGGTGACGACGTTCTGGTGGAAACGGGCAGCGACCATCTGGTAGGCCATCGCACGCGGGATTCCGAGCTTGGTGAGGGCCTTGACCTCGTCGGCCATGACCTTGTCGCGCGCCGCCTCGATGGCGGCGATCACGTCATCGATCGCGGTCCGCGCCTTGGTAGCCCCCCCGGCGCCGTTTTCGGCAGCGACCTCCGAAGGGACCTCCGCCTGAGGCTCCTTGGTGGCTTTCGCCCTTCCGTCTTTGGTCTCTTTGGCCATGGGATGTTTCACCTTACCACTGGATCGAACTCAGGCGGACACACTCAGGCGTGCTGCCTCGCGCCTAGCTTTTACCCGTTCCATCGTGAATAGAAACGTCTCCTTGGCCAGCGCCGTGACGGACGCTCGCTGAATTGCAGACCCATGGGAGCAGTGCTACGGTCAGGAACGTGAATAAGGCGGCGCGCTTGCATCGCCTCCTGGTCATCCTGTCAATGGCGACCGCCCGCCCGGGCATCCGTGCGGTCGACCTGGCAGCGACCCTCATGGTCAGTTCTCGGACCGTCTTCCGCGACCTGGCCGAGCTGCAGCGACTCGGGTTTCCGGTCGCCTTCGGCAACGGGTACCCGGCACAGCAGGAGCTCTTCCGTCGCCGCCGCCGGCAGGAGATGTCGCAGGTCATGGCCGACCTGGTCGATCAGCAGCTCGAAGTCGTGCGCCGGAAGTTGCCGCCCGAGGAGGCTGACCGGGTGGTGAAAGAAGCGATCCAGTACTTGCCGATGGAGGCCGCCGAGGCCGTCACTCGAGCACTCGCAAAAGCCGCGCGAAGATAGATTTACAATTGCCGCACCGGTCGGCTAGCTCAGCTGGTTAGAGCGCTTGGTTCACATCCAAGAGGTCGAGGGTTCGAGTCCCCCGCCGACCACCAGGACCCCCAAGGTCGACTCATGTGTAAGTTTTGATGTTTCAAGACGTGAGTACGGTGGTATAAACTGCGGCATCCAGTATCGACCGGTAGGTGGTCCGAAGAGATCGGCTCCGGCCAGGTCGTCAGGAAGTAATGAATCGTCGGTTTCCCTCCGCGAGCGGTCGCCCTCGGGCGGCCGCTTTTTCCCTTGGGGCGACCCCATCTTTGGTAGACTTACGAGCGCCTTCCTGCTCCGCTGCCGCCGCGAGGCCATAGCCGGAGCAAATCCCACAGGAAAGGAGATAGCGTTTGTCAGCGTACGAGCTCATGTACATCGTCAAGCCGGACCTTGACGATCAAGCGGTCCAGCAGGAGATCGAGAAGGTCGGCCAGCTGATCCAGACGAATGGGGGCCAGATCAAGAAAGTTACCCCGTGGGGCAAGCGTCGGCTCGCGTACACCGTCAAGGACAATCGGGAAGGGCATTACGTCGTCGCGGAGTTCGACCTCGATCAGGCGAAAGTCCAGGAGGTCGACCGCGTCCTGAAGATTTCCGACAGCGTCTTCCGCCATTTACTGGTTCGACAAGATGAGGGGAAATCATGAACCTGAACAAAGTGATGCTCATCGGCCGACTGACCCGCGATCCCGAAATGCGCTACACCCCGAGCGGATCTCCGGTGACCAGCTTCTCGTTGGCGACCAACCGCTACGGACAGAGCACGGATGGTGAGAAGAAGGAATACACCGATTACCACAACGTGGTGGTTTGGAACATCGGCAAGCGCAACCTGGCGGAGATTGCCGGCCAGTACCTGCACAAGGGAAGCCTGGTGTACGTCGAGGGCCGGCTACAGACCCGCTCCTGGGAAGGCCAGGACGGCCAGAAGCGCAAGACCACCGAGGTGAATGCGACCGAAATCCAGTTCCTCGAACCGCGCAGCCAGTCCCAGCCGCAGGCGGCGGCCACCGAACCGGTCGAGACCGCGGTTGCCGCAGCGCCTGGGCACCACGATGAACCCTCGCGTGACGTCGATCCGGAAGACATCCCCTTCTAAGGAGCGATTGACAGGACACCATGCCACCACCGACCGATAAGCGCGACCGAAAGCCGCACAAGAAGGTCTGCAACTTCTGTGTGGAGAAGGTCCACCTGATCGACTACAAGGAGGTCTCTCGCCTCCGCCGCTTCGTCAGCGAGCGAGGCAAGATCCTTCCGCGTCGCGTGACCGGAACCTGCGCGCGTCATCAGCGCCGCCTGGCGGTCGCCCTCAAGCGCGCACGCCACGTCGCGCTCCTCCCCTACACCGCGGACCAGCGCTAAACTCGCGCCCCTCAGAGGGGACTGATGGTGCGGGTTCCGGAGACTTCTTAATTTCGCGCCGTATACTGCCTAGTAGTTGCGTCTCCCGCGCCTCCCGGTCGTGCTCGCGACCGGGGTCGTCTTGCTTACGTCCATGCCAACGGCTCGGGCAGCGGCCGCGGAGCCTACGTTCGTTGCACCCTCATTTGCGCCCTCGCCCTATGTGATCGCGATCGATCCGGGACACGGTGGCAGCGCCACCAGCGACCCCACCCAGCTCTGGGATCCTGGCGTCGTGGTTGGCGCCGTCATGGAGAAGGACATCACCCTCGACCTTGCGCTGCGGCTACGCACCCTGTTGCAACGCGAGCGTGTGAAGGTCGTGCTCACTCGCACGGGCGATCAGTACGTCGAGATCTCGGAGCGCTGGAACCGCGCGCACTCGGCGGGCGCCCAGATGTTCGTCAGCCTGCACGTCAACGCCTATGACGGCGATCCGTCGATCAACGGTCTCGCCGTTTTTTATCCAAAGCCGGACAGCTTTTCGTTCGCACAGGCGATTGATGCGGGCCTCGCCCAGGCGCTCAAGCCCTTTCAGATTGCAGACGACGGCGTCGCCGCCAAGCCCGAGCTCTGGGTCCGTTCCGATGTCCCAACCGTCACGGTGGAACCGGCCTACCTGACAAATCCGCGGGAGCGGAGCCTCCTCCTGCAGGACGACTTCCGCAATGCGATCGCGACGGGCGTCTTCCAGGGAATCCTTGCCGCCGATCCGATCATTGAGCAGACGAAGGTGCAGCTCGCGCACGCGGAGGCGGCCGCCAACGCCCAGCGCCTCGCCTCGCAGACCGCATCCGCCGATGCGGCGCGCACGGCCGCCGCGACCCGGTGGGGGCTGATCATCGGCGCGGTGATGTTGCTCTTCCTGGTGATGCGGGCAGCGATCCGCCGCCAGGCGCGGCTACCGGAGCCGCCCGCATATCGCCGGCGGAGTTACCGACGGCGGCGCTCGGTCTCACGCCGATAGTGATCGACCGTCGGACGAGGGCCGGACGGTAAGCTAGGGCGCATGGCTCAGCCCCCTCAGTTACGGATTCCTGGCCCCACCCCCGTTCCCGAGCGCGTGCAGCGGGCAATGGCCGCCCCGATGATCAACCACCGCGGCCCCGAGTTCAGGGCCCTCCTTCCCGAGCTGGAAGCCGGCCTCCGCTGGGCGTTCCAGACGGAGAATGACATGCTGATCTTTCCCGCCAGCGGGACCGGCGGATTGGAGAGCGCGGTCGCGAACGTCGTTTCGCCCGGCGAGCGGGTGCTCGCGGTCACGATCGGCGCGTTCGGCGATCGCTTTGCCGACCTGGCGGAAGCATTTGGCGCCGACGTCGCCCGCTTGACCCTGCCGTGGGGTGAGGCGGCGGATCCGGAGGATCTCGACGCCTTGCTCAGCCGCGAGCCTGACATCGCTACGGTGCTGATCACCCACAACGAGACCTCGACGGGCGTAACCAACCCGCTGCAGTCGCTGGCCGAGGTGGTCACGCGGCACCACCGGCTGCTGGTGGTGGACGGCGTCAGCTCCATCGGCTCGATCGCGTTGCCGGTTGATCAATGGAAGGTCGATGTCGCGATCACCGCGTCGCAAAAGGGATGGATGCTCCCGCCGGGCGTCACCATGCTGAGCGTCAGCAAGGCAGCCTGGCAGCGGCAGGCGAGCGCTCGCTCGCCGAGGTTCTATTTCGATTGGGACCGTGCCAGGAAGATGCAATCCAAGGGCATGACCTTCACCACGCCGGCTGTCGGCATCCTCTTTGGTCTACGCGAGTCGTTAGTGATGATGCGCGAGGAAGGTCTCCAAGCCATCTTTCAGCGGCACCTTCGCGTGGCGGCCGCCTTCCGTGCCGCCGCGGGCGCGCTCGGCTTGCGCTTGCTGGCGAGTTCGCCCGACGTCGCGTCGCCGACCGTGACGGCTGTGTACTTCCCAGAGGCGCTGACCGGCGAGAAGTCGGAGGCGGTGTTCAAGACCTGGCGCGAGCTCGGCCTGGTTGCTGGCGAGGGGCAGGGCAAGCTGTCCGGCAAGATCTTCCGGATCGGCCACCTTGGCGCCGTCTACGAGCCCGATGTCGTCGCCACCATCGAAATCCTCGAACGTGGCTTTGAAGCGCATGGCCACCCGGTCACACGAGGCGCGGCGCTGAGCGCGGGCCGACGCGCATTGCAGTCCTCCGAGCCTAGCCTCGTGGCCTGAGCTCGGTGCCGCGCGTCCTGGTCGCCGACCCGATCGCGGAGGCGGGGATCGCTCGGCTGCGCGAGCACGCCGAGGTTGACGTACGGCTAAAGCAGAGCCCGGCCTCTCTCCTCGCTCGGATTCCGGATTACGACGCGCTCATCGTGCGCAGTGAGACGAGGGTCGATGCCAACGTGATTCAAGCCGGCACCCGCCTCAAAGTCATCGGCCGCGCCGGCGCGGGCGTGGACAACATCGATGTCGACGCCGCCACCCGGGCCGGCGTGCTGGTCGTGAACGCCCCCTCCGGAAACACGATCGCCGCGACCGAGCACACGATGGCGATGATGCTGGCCCTTGCGCGCCACATTCCGCAGGCCGACCAGGCGGTCAAGGCGGGGCGCTGGGAACGCTCGCGTTTCCTAGGGTTCGAACTTCGCGACAAGGTCCTCGGCGTCGTCGGCCTGGGCAGCATCGGACGGGAAGTCGCTCACCGGGCCCAGGCGTTCGGAATGCGGGTGATCGCGACCGATCCGGTGCTCTCCGAGGAGCGGGCCTCCCAGCTCAACGTCAAGTTGATGTCCTTCGACCAGTTGATGTCCGAGGCGGATCTCGTCACGTTGCACGTGCCGCTGACGCGCGAGACGCATCACCTGGTTGATGCTCGCGCGCTCGCTCTTGCCAAGCCGGGTCTTCGCCTGATCAACGTCGCCCGAGGCGGCATCGTCGACGAGTCGGCCCTCCGTGACGCGCTGCGGGACGGGCAGGTTGCGGGCGCCGCCATCGATGTCTTCGAACAGGAACCCCCGGGCGAGAATCCGCTGATCTCGATGACGCAAGTGGTCACGACGCCGCATCTCGGGGCCTCGACCGAGGAAGCGCAGATCAGCGTCGCCCTCGAGATCACCGAGCAAGTGATCGCCGTGCTCGACGGCGGCCTGCCGCGCTTCTCCCTCAATGCACCGGTCGCACTCCCCGAAGCAATGGCCTTCCTGCGTCCGTTCATCCCGGTTGCCGAGGGCATTGGTCGCTTCTACGCGCAGGTCGGCCGGCAGCCCGCCTCACGGATCCATGTCGACTACGCCGGCGAGATTGCGAGCTACGACTGCTCGGTACTCACGGCCGCACTACTGACCGCGTTTCTGAGCCGGTTCAGCGCCGAACGCGTGAACCCCGTCAATGCGCGGACGGTCGCGGCCGCGCACGGCATCACGGTGGTCGAACAGCGTGGCGCCCGCGCGAGTGAATTCGCCAATCTCATCAGTCTGCAAGCGGTTGGCGAGCACGGCACGACGCGGGTCGGTGGCACCCTGCTGCTGAACGAGCCGCACATCGTCACCTTCGACGACTTCCGGATCGATCTGGTACCGCACGGGACCTTCTTGATGAGCTGGCACGCCGATCGGCCGGGCATCGTCGGCGCCATCGGTACCTTCCTGGGGGAGAAGAACATCAACATCGCCAGCATGCAAGTGGGCCGCGACCGTCCGCGTGGCGACGCGGTGATGATCCTCTCGGTCGATGATCCGGTCCCGGAATCGATCCTGGCGGACATCCGCCGGATTCCCGGGATGGCTGACGTGCTCTCCGTTAGCCTTTAAGCCTCGTGGCGACCGTTCGGCCGTTCCAGGGGATTCTCTATGACCCAAAGCGGGTCGATCTTTCCCAGGTGGTGGCGCCGCCGTATGACGTCATCAGCCCTGCCGACCAGCGGCGCTACTACCGGCAGGATCCGCACAACGTCGTGCGCCTGATCGCGGGCGAGGTGCATCCGAGCGACACCACGGAGGACAACAAGTACACCCGCGCCGCCGGCTTCTTCCAGCAATGGTTGGCGGACGGCATCCTGCGCCGCGAGGCGAGGCCTGGTCTTTACGTCTACAGTCACCAATTCGTCGACCCGATCAACGGCCAGGAACGCGTCCGGCGAGGCCTCCTGGGGGTCGTCGAGCTCGAACCATTTGGCAGCGGCGTTCTGCCCCACGAGCAAACGCATGCGCGCGCCAAGGCGGACCGGCTGTCGCTGACGCGCGCAGTCGTGGCCAACCTGAGTCCGGTCTTCGCGCTTTACGAGGATCCAGCGTCGGCGGTAGGCCCGCTCATCGCCCCTGCGATGGCCGAACCACCTCGCCTATCGATCACGGGCGAAGACGGCGATCACCATACCGTCTGGTCGATCAGCGGCACGGAGCGGTTCCACGACCTTGCCGAGGTCTTCCGCACCTCCCGGCTCTACATTGCCGACGGCCATCATCGCTATGAGACGGCGCTGAACTTTCGGAACAAGCAGCGGCAGGATCATCCGGACGCGCCGCCCGATGCCGCCTTCAACTTCGTGCTGATGCTGCTCGTCGATGTGGCGGACCCGGGCCTGACGATCCTACCCACCCATCGGCTATTGCATGACTTCGAGCGGTTCGACCCGGCCCTCGTCAGCAGGCTCGGCAGCCGACATCGCGTGACCCCGCTCCCCGACCGTGCGGCCCTGCTGGCGGCGATGCAAGAGCCTACGGCAGGCCACCGGATCGGCGTCGCCCTCGCCCAAATTCCAGCCACCTACTTCACCGTCGACATCGCACGCGCCGCCGCCGACGATCCGGTCTCCCGGCTCGACGTTTCCGTCCTGCACCAGGCAATCCTGCAGCGGGAACTCGGGCTGCAGCCGGCCGAGTTGGAGTCGGAGCGCTATCTGAGCTATTCACGAGATGTCGGCGCGGTCCTCGATCGGGTCGAGACGGGAGCCGGCCAGGCGGCCTTCCTGCTTCGGCCCCCCGCTGTTTCCGACGTGGTCGAGGTCGCTCGAGCGGGCCAGGTGATGCCCCAGAAATCGACCTACTTTTTCCCCAAGCCGGCCTCCGGAATCGTCTTCAACCCGCTCGCGGTGGGCATCCGGATCGGCCCGGTCTGAGCGGCCAATTTCCCTCCCCCTCTGGGGGAGGGCAGGGTGGGGATAATCCATTTGATCGGTTGCTTTGTTTCATTTTCGTGAGCCGGTTTGGCTTGCCCGCGGCAGGAGCCTTGGCTACTATGCTGGGCTAATGGGCGCCAAGCGCATCGTGATCTACATGCCGGACCCCCTGGTCGATGCGCTCAATCGGGTCACGGCCGCCTCCCCGCAGAGTCGCAGCGAGCTGATCTGCGCCGCCGTTCAGCGGTTCCTGGCCGAAGGGCCGGGCGGGGCAGCAGTCGAGTCCGCCAGCCCCGACGAGGCCTTTTTCGACCGGGTGGCGGAGATGATGCAAAGCGGCCTGCTGCAGCCGGGAGATTTTACCGATCCGGCGGTCGAGGAACCAAGGCCCAAAAGCAAGCTCTGGATCAACTGACCGCCGACGGGAGCCCACCGTTTTCTCGAAGCCGCAAACCGGGTATAAGTTAAGTCGACAATGCCCGTCTATGGATACCGCTGCACCAATGGTCACCACTTCGAGGTCCAGCAGCGCATCACTGAAACGCCCCTTACCGTATGCCCGCAGTGCGGCGCGCCGGTGACCCGCGTCTTCTATCCCGTTGGCATCATCTTCAAGGGCGGCGGCTTTTACAAGACCGATTCACGAGGCGCGAGCAGCGACGGCAGCGTAACCCCGGCGGAGGCGCCCAAGACCGACACCAAGACCGAGTCCGACACGAAGGCAAAAACCACACCGGATGCCGGAGGATCGAAGCCGGCGCCACCACCGCCTGCTAAAACCGACCAGAAACCGAGCAGCGAAGAAGGAGCCGCATGACGACCAAGAATATCGTCCAGGTCACCGATCAGAACTTCGAAACCACCGTCGGCGCCTCGGCACAGCTTGTCCTCGTGGACTTCTGGGCGACGTGGTGCGCGCCCTGCAAGATGCTGAAACCGCTGGTTGAAGAGCTGGCCGTCGAGTACGAGGGTCGCGTCGTGATCGCCGAGCTGGACGTGGATGCGAACCCCATCACCGCCTCGAAGTTCCAGGTCCTCAGCATCCCTTCGCTGATTCTGTTCCGGGGCGGCAAACCCGCGGAACGGATCGTAGGCTACAAACCCAAGGCCTACCTCAAACAGAAGATCGACGCCGTCCTATAACCTTCGTCGGGCACGGGGGTGCATGGGCTCAGGTGGGCTCCACGGTCTTCAAAACCGCTGGGCGGCATCCTTGGCGATGTCGCCGGACGGATCGTTCCCGTCGCGCCCCCGCCATTTTCAATTGGGCAAGTGGTGCCGGAAGCGGCCGTGGTAACTGACGGTAGTGGTGATTGCGAGCGAACGGGCATTCCTACGGCATAACTGACGGCACATGGGCGACGCGTTGACTAGATGCCTTCAGTTGGGTGAGCGGGAGACAGGACTCGAACCCGGCGGGGAACCAAGCCGAGAACGAGTCGGTTCTTTATTCGGCGTCTCGCTTCTGGCAGAGGTCTGACATGAACGCAGCTGTTCGTTCACTCGACCGCCTTGGCGTCGTTGCCTTAGAGCCGTCCCTCGTCCATCTGCTACCCACCCGGAGTCCACGGTGATGACGGAGCGCCTGCCTCAACCGCGCGGGCCAAATCCCAAATCAACCGCGCCTCCCAGCGGCAGCCTCTGAGGAGAAAACGGCGACCCGTCCGCTTGGCCGACCTTCATCCAGACCTTCTGGAAACAGCGAAGATCCTCGCTGAAATCGAGCAACGACGCGTCCGTCAGGGCTTACCGGAGTCTGCACCCTTGAACGTCCAACCGCTCGAGTGGCGACGCGTGGGCGACTTGCTGGTCCGGCGAGGCCACCAGCCGCCGCCTAATCAAGAGGAGCTCCCGCGACGTATTCTTGATGCGCCGTGAGCTCTGCGGTCGACCGGGTGCGCCGAGTCGCCGACTTGCCGACGGGGACGGTCACCTTCCTCCTAACGGACATTGAGGGATCCACCCGCCGATGGCAGGAGAACCCCGTCGCTATGAAGGAGGCAGTTGATCGCCACGATCAGCTTCTGGCTGCCACCATCGAGGCGCACGGCGGGACGGTCCTGAAGGAGCGCGGCGAAGGGGACAGCGTATTTGCCGTTTTTGCCCGCGCTACCGACGCGGTCGCGGCGGCCTGCGCAATTCAGCGGGTCACTTACGGGGAACCGTGGCCAGGACAACTTCCCATCCGGGTGCGCATCGCCGTCCATGCAGGTGAGGCCCAGGATGAGTCGGCGTACGACTACCGCGGCCTGGCAGTCAACCGCTGCGCGAGGCTGCGAGCGCTGGCACATGGCGGCCAAGTGCTGCTCTCCGCGTCGGCTCGCGAGCTAGCCCAGGACGGCCTGCCGGCTGGAATTACGCTTCGCGACCTGGGCGAGCACCGGCTCCGTGACCTGGATCGACCGGAGCACCTCTTCCAGCTGGTCGCCCCCGGCCTCCCATCAGATTTTCCACGAGTTGGGACCCCACAGCGGCGCTCTGGCTCGGGACTCTTCGAACTGGCCGAACAGACAACCTTCGTCGGGCGTCTCTGGGAGCTTGAAGAGTTGCGGAACCTCATGTCGAGATTTCGCATGGTTACCCTCACCGGAGCGGGGGGCTGTGGCAAGAGCCGGCTGGCATATCGCCTGGTCCGCTCCCTATCAGATCGCAATTCGACACTCGTCGAGCTAGCCACTGTTAATGACCCCACCTTGGTCGCCGGCGTCGTCGCCCGCGCTCTAGGCTCGCCGGATTCTGCCGGGGCGGATCCAACCGGATGGCTGGTCGATTACGTAGTACGAGAGCCAGTCCTCCTCGTATGGGACAACTGCGAGCACCTGGCTGACGGCTGCGCCGCCCTGGCCGCCTCGCTGTTGAAGGCCAGCGACACAGTCCAGCTCCTTTGCACCAGCCGGCAACCGCTCAAGGTCCCCGGAGAGAAAGCTTGGGTAGTACCGTCTCTCTCTTTTCCGTCATCCGACTCTGCGGCTACGACCGTCCAGCAGTACGAATCGGTTCGTCTCTTCGTGGACCGGGCCGCAGCCGTGAACCCGAACTTCGGATTGACTGATGCAAACGCATCTGGCATAGCCGGGATCTGTAGCCGCCTCGAAGGCATTCCTCTTGCAATCGAGCTGGCCGCAGCCCGCGCTAACGTCTTAGCACCAGCCCAAATTCTGACGATGCTCGATGATGCCTTGGCCCTGCTGAAATCGGACAGAGGGCTGGTGGAAAGGCAGCGCACCCTTGAATCGACCCTGGATTGGAGCTATGGCCTGCTTGCTGACGTCGACCGGGTCGTGTTTCGCCGCATAGGAGTATTTGCGGGGAGCTTCGATATCGATGCCGCCGTTGGCGTATGCTGTCTCGCTCAAATCTCGTTCATTCAGCTGGTCGACGCGCTCGAGAACCTCATCGAGCGCTCGCTTCTGATCGCTGATACAAGCAGCGCGACGGCAAAGTATCGCATGCTCGAGCCCGTCAGGCACTACGCGCTCAAGGTATTGAAAGACAGCGGTGAAGAAGCCGAACTTCGACGCTCTCATCTTGAGCACTACCTGGCGCTGGCGCGCAGTGCCGAGCCGCATCTGATGGCAGACCCCGAGCAGCCTGTCTGGCTAGATCGCCTGGATCGTCAACTGCCCGACATGCGGGCTGCCCTCGCGTGGGCATTCACAATCGAGCCCGAAAAGGGAGCCGGGCTGGCGACCCGCCTCGGCTGGTTCTGGTGGTTCCGCGCCTATTTGGCGGAAGGCACTACGTGGCTTCGGCGAGCCCTCGCAGCCAGCGCGGAGCATCCGTCGTTAACGGCGGCAGCGGTACGCTTCGAGGGCCATCTCGCCCTCCGCGAAGGCGACAACCGTAGGGCTGCAAAGTTAGGTCTGGCGGCCCTACCGATGTACCGCCGGCTCGGGGATGAGAGCGGCGAGGCATGGAGTCTCTTTGTGCTGGGAGCAGCAGCACGCTCCTTGGGCCATTTCGCTAGGGCTCGCGTCCTGATCGCTGCAAGTCTGCGTTTCAACGAGCGAGTTGGGAATGCCGTCCGAGCGAACCTGGTTGGAGAGCTTGCTGTCCTTTCGATGTTGGCTGCTGATTGGAAAGCCGCAGAGCAAGGATTTCGGACAGCCCTCGCTCTGCAGCGCGAGAGTGATGATCGCTGGAGCTTAGCCCTAACGCTTGCAAACTGGGCAGAGCTCCGAATCCGGCAGGGTGAGTGCGCATTGGCGGCTCCGCTGGTCCTCGAGAGTCTCGAGATCATGCGGCCAATAGACGACACGTTCACACTCGTCCAGCTGCTGGAGTACGCGGGCATGATCACCATTGCGACAGGCGACCCCATCGTCGGCCTCCATCTGATGGGCGCGGCCGAATCTAAGCGTAAGCGGCTACATCTGCAGCAGACTGAGGCAAGCCGTGGCTTGACCGAGAGTTGGATCAAGCGAGCAGAAAGATCCATCGGCCCGCGTGCAGTCAGGAAGGCACTCGACAAAGGATATGAAGCTCAGTTCCCCGGCTTTCTGACGATGGCCGAGGAGATGCTGGCGACAGAGCCTAAGGTCTCTGGCGGCCTCAGTCGGCGTGAGTGGCAAGTCGCCCAGCTCATTGGGGAGGGCATGACCAACCGTGAGATCGCGGATCGGCTGTTCATCTCCCCCCGAACGGCGGAAGGTCACGTGCTGCAAATTCTTAACAAGCTTGGCTTTCAACGCCGAGCGCAGATCGCAACCTGGGTCTCGAGGGAGGGCATCTCCGGCGGAACAGGTAGGAAAAACGCGTAGTTCTACGGGTGTCTCGTTTTCGATCTGGTTGTAGTCTGGCAGCGTTTCGACCCATTCACGAACAAGGAGGGGAGCTGCACGATGAGGACGATCTACTCGCGGCGAGCGACGGCCGTGGCCGAACAGTTCGTGACCAGTACGGAGTTCCTCGCGGGCATCCTCGAAGGCCTGAGCGACGAGGAGTGGCGCGCTCCGGTTCCATCCGATGCCCGAACCGTAGGGGTCCTCGCGCGACACCTGGCCGATACACCTGCGGTCTTTATCGAGATCGCCCGATCGGTGAGCGCTGGGGGAAAGCTCCCGACCTGGGACGCCGTCAACGAGTGGAACGCCCAGGCGGCGAAGACGCACGCAGATTGTCGTCAAGCCGAAACCATTCAGGCTCTACGCGAGGCTGCGAAGGCGTCGGTCGAGGCAATCAGTCAGTTCACCGACGAGCAGCTCGACGTCACAACTCAGAATGCTGCCGGCCAGACCAGGTCCGTAACGGATCTGCTGCATCACTTCACCGTTGAGCACACCCTGCAACATACAAGCGATATCGAGAGAGCGCTCATCGATGCGAAAGAACCGGCGGCGATTCACCAGACAAGCTCGACTTCAGGCACGCCTTCGCCGACACATCCAAATGGAAAGGGGAGAAAGGGTATGTTGCGTCTAGTCGTTACTGGGGAGACCGACGAGGGCAAGTCCGTCTTCGTAAGCGACAGGAAAGTTGATCCCGTAACCGTGGCAGCGATGCCGAACACGGAGTTCTACCGGCTCTGGGGAAGCGACGACAGTGTCCAGCTGCCGAGCTCCGGGAACGTTCCCTCGTTTCGAACATTGTTTCCTCCGGCTACGGGCTTTCGCTTCGCGGTGATGACGCTTGGACCGGACCAGACGACCATGCCGCCGGACTTCGATGCTGAGGCGGCGATGGCGGAGATGCAGGAGAAGCTCCCAGGCGCCGCGGAATGGATGGACTTCCAGCATCCGGGCATGCACCGAACGGATACGGTTGATGTCGTCGTGGTCTTGTCCGGGGAGATCTGGCTGGAGCTAGACAATGGGAAAGAAGCGCATCTCAAAGCAGGCGATTGCGTGGTTCAGAATGGGACCCGCCACGCCTGGCGGAATAAGTCGTCAGCACCATGCACTTTCGCCGGCACGTTGATAGGTGCTGAACGGCGGTCATAGATCCGGTCGATGATGGCCTCCTGAGCGTCATCTGAGACCGAGCCAGGCTTTTCACCCTCCTCCAGGAGGTTGCCCAGGTAGTCTCGCGACGCTCCAACCATGCTCTGTTGAAGATTCCAGACGTCTGAGGCGTGGAACTCCGACTCGAGCAAGACGGCGATGTGCGATCGGTCGAGGCTTTGGCGTGCCGTGCGCATGAGTTCTGTGGCCTCAGCATGCCGGGCCGCCGGCGGTAGCCGGGCCAGCGCCTGGCCGGCTCTTGGGCCCACGTGCCCGCGTGTGGCCTCACGTGCCCAGACTCCGGCCTGCGTGGCCAACACCCGCCGTCGGCCCAGAGTCTGGCCTTGTGTGGCCACACGTCCGTGACGTCAATGTGGACCGTCGGACCAGCGCCCCGCTCGACCACGGGGTGGCCTGGTCCGGACGAGTGATGACGTCGCGCTGGGCCGATTGCTGATCAGAAAAATGGATGAGCACTTGCGAGAAAACTTCACGGTGGACCCCCGTTCAAAAGTGCGTCGCTTCTCAGGACGACGCTCCAGACGACGCCATGCGTGACGCCCGGCGGGGGCCCACAATCGGCTCTCGGTGAACACCTCGCGGAAGCGGGGTAGGGCCGGCACCAGGGACGTCATCCCGATCCTCAACCTCCGCGAAGAGGGGACCGACACCCCCGCTTCGGCTAGCGTGCTCCGTGTGCTCGGCGATCCAGCCTTCGAGGGCCGCGCGCGGTACCCGTACCGATCGCCCAATCCGGATGACCGGCAGCTCCCCGACGGCCAGCATCGCAAACACCTTTGATCGCCCCAACCCGAATAGCTTGGCGACTTCCCCGGCCTTGAGCAGCAACGGTTCCATGGCAGGTCCTCCTTCATCGGCGCTAGATTTGCGGTTGATCGGTCGTTCCAGGTCGTGGGGCAACAACACAGAGCACTTGCGAGATCGGTCCACCTTCACCCCCCGCGCGGTCGCCGGGTTGCAGTACCTCCCTCATTACCTCCCCATCTGTAAAAGCCCCGTTTTGGCGGCGATTTCGGCGCATGAGTTTCGCCCGGGCCTGATCTGCCTCTCGTCGTTCCCCACGCTCCATCTCCTTTTTTGGAGAGCCGCGTTGCAACGCGAGTTGCCTCCTACCTATAAAAGGCCGGTTTTCAGCCCGTTTTCGGACATCCGCCCGAAAAAGGACGCTCAGACGCGTCAGGGGACGGTGGAGGGCGGGTCGGGCCGAGCCCGCGAATACGCACGATGGCGGCTCAGGTGACGCTGGGGACGGTCAGCTGACAATGGGCACACCCGGCCCTAGAGGGGTCAGGCGTGACAGATTAGGAAATCTGCGGCCCTGGCGGTGTCGACGATCGATTCGGGTCGACCTGACGCCCACCACTACCAGCGCGTAGACTCACGGCGGCGAGCGACGCCGAGTCGACAGGTGGTTACCCGGTCGAGGGTTCCCAGTCTTCAGAGGATGGTTGACGAAGAGGTCCAAGTTGCAGTGGCTCGCAGCTTTCTGGGGAAGCTACCTGCGGGTGTCGTTCGTGACCTGACAGCCGAGGGGGAGCGCGTTGACTATCCGGCTGGCACCCTCGTCTACCACGAAGGTTCAACCCCGAGAGCGGCCTTGGTCATCGCTGGATTGGTCCGGGTCTACATGAGCTCGCCCGAGGGTCGGCAGGTTACGGTTCGATATGGGCGGCCTGCCGACTTCCTCGGCATGCCGGTGATTTTGGGAGGACCGGTCAACCTCAGCGCGCAAGCGCTCGAGGCGTCTAGCCTCTTCCGCGTCAATCCCCGAATACTGACGGCCGCCGCCCAGGCGGATGCGCGGGTCGCGTGGGCGATCGCGGATGAGCTCAACCAGCGCCTCCGCGAGACTCTCCAGCAGACGGCGATCAATGCGTTTGGCTCGGTCAAGCAGCGGGTTGCCGTCCAGCTTCTCGACCTCGCCTCCATGCAGCAGCGGCCGGCGGGCCGGCTCGCCGCTCGGGTTTCTCAACAAGAGCTGGCCGACGCGGTCGGCTCCGTACGTGAGGTGGTCGCACGAGTCCTGCGCGATCTCCGGCTTGCAGGAATCGTGGCGACCTCGGCTGATCGGATCCTGATTCTCGATCCGGCTCGGCTTCACGCTGAATCTGGCCAGGCTCTGGGCGTGTGACTTCGGTCACGCGATTTCACCACCGAAGTCACTGACGCGGACCTCGATGAGGCGGGAGACTGGTACTAGGAACGCCTGATCGATTGGGCGAGTCAGAACTTCAGGAGGCAACACATGATGAGCACGTTAACCGCAGTATCCAGGCCGGAGCAGACCACGACCGGCGCGGTCAAAGCGGTATCGGTGGTCAGTACCGGAACTGTCGAGATTCATCCAGAACAGCCTGTTGGGACGTGGAAGCCGCTGTACTGGTGGCTGCTGACGTCACGCAAATGGACGGCGCCCCTACCGATCAACGCCTACGTGATCGAGCATTCCAAAGGTCTCGTCCTCTTCGACACCGGGCAGGACCGCGCCTCGGTGACGGACAAGTCGTACTTCCCAGGTGGTGTAGAGGGATACCTCTACGGCCGCCTTACCCGGTTTCACATCGGCGAAGAGGACACGCTCGTCGCCCAGCTCGGGACGCTCGGGTACTCAACCAGCGATGTCAATCTGGCGATCCTTTCTCACCTGCATGAGGATCACATCGGTGGGCTTCCAGAACTGGCGAAGACCGACCTCCTGGTTGCCAAGGCCGAATGGGAAGAACTCTCGAAGGCGGCGCCCGAAGCCCGCGGCTTCCTCCGCAAGCACATCGAAATCCCGGGATTGAAGTGGCGCCAGATTGGTTTTGACTCGACAGACGATCCGTCCCTGGCACCCTTTGCGAAGTCGCTTGACGTGATGGGCGACGGCTCGCTTGTCCTGCTGCCCACACCCGGCCACACGGCTGGCTCGATGTCGATGCTCGTTCGGCGCGGGAAGCAGTCGCCGCTTCTGCTCGTGGGTGATCTCACGTACGGCGCCGACATTCTCGATCGGGGCGACGTTCCGGGGGTCGGTGTCAAGCGTCAGCTTCGGGCAAGCAGCGAGATGGTGCTGGCGCTGAAAGAGCACATGCCCGACCTGGTGGTCCTGCCGGCCCACGACCCGACCGCCGCGCATCGCCTGCTGGAAAGTTAATGGCTGTCCGCGAGAGGTAATGAAGATGCAATTCACGAACCACGTGGTAATCGACCGGCCGGTCTCGGAGGTGTTCGCCTTCGTCTCCAACTTCGAGAACATGCCCAAGTGGAATTACTTCGTCGTCGAGACGACAAACGAATCAGCCGCCGCCCAGGGGGTGGGCACGACCTATCGTCAGCGGCGGAAGAGCGATGAGCAGCATTACGTCGTGACGGAGTACGAGCAGGATCGCCGCGTCGCGGTCCGGACGGTCCCGCCCTCAGCTGATCTCGAGATGCGTTTCAGCTTCGAGCCGGCCGGCAGGGGCACCCGATTGACGGACGAATGGCAGCTCCGCACGGGCTTGCCCGGCTGGTTAGAGGAATTGGCGCGGGACGTGTCAGCTCGGCCGTCCGACAGAATCTGGCCAAACTGAAGGAGTTGCTAGAGACCGGCCAAGTTCGTCTCCAGGACGGCCGCTTCGAAACGGTCTCGCCACAAGCCAGGGAATCCGCCGTCGCGGGCAGGAAGATCAGGTGATGACAGGAACCCCGATGGACGGCCCTGGACGTCGGTGGACAATCCAGCACGTGAGCCTCGCCCCTCAGCCAGGTGACGGCGTCACTGACGGCATAGGCGTCGGCCGCCCGTGGACGACTCTGGATAGTTCTGGCTTGCGAGGCTTCCTCGCTGAATTCACAACGGACTGTAGCGGACGCACGCGGACGCTGCGGACGTTCTAGTGACCACCTTCAAAACCGCTGCCCGGCATCCTTGGCGATGTCGACGGACCGATCGTTCCCGTCGCGCCCCCGCCATTCTTCCACGAGCAGACTCTCTGTCAGTTGGGAAGTCCTACCTTTAATCCATGGTGCACGGTAGCGTGGATCCCGGGTTTGAAGAGGTCCGCGAGGAATTTACTCGGAACTTCGCGGACCGCGGGGAATTGGGCGCTGCCTGCGCCGTCTATCAGCGAGGCCGCAAGGTAGTCGATCTCTGGGGCGGTTCTCGCAATGCCGCGGGCGAACCGTGGGAAGAGGACACCTTGGTGCTGGTCTACTCGGTCACCAAAGGCCTTTCCGCCATGGCGATGGCCGTGGCGCACTCGCAGGGCCTGCTGGAATACGAGCGAACGGTTGCCAGCTACTGGCCCGAGTTTGCCCAGAACGGCAAGCAGGACATCACGGTGCGCCAGCTGCTAAGCCATCAGGCCGGACTGCCGGTGAGCCAGCGATTCGATGCGGCTCAGCTGGCCGACCCGGACTTCGTGGCCCAAGCTCTTGCCCAGCAGCGACCAGCCTGGAAACCCGGAGCCTACCACGGCTATCATGCCTTCAGCCTCGGTCTTTATGAGAGCGAGCTGCTTCGTCGCGTCGATCCGCAGCACCGTACCCTTGGGCGCTTCTTCCAGGACGAGGTAGCCGCTCCACTTGGGCTGGAGTTCTACATCGGCTTGCCGACGGAGATTCCCACGTCGCGAGTTGCCGAAATCCAGTCGTTTAGCATGCTGCGCCTGCTCACGGCGATGAACACCATGCCAAAAGGACTGGTGCTCGGAATGATGTGGCCCGGGTCGTTGACCGCTCAGACGTTTCGTGGCAACCTGAAAGTAAGCAGCCCCACCGAATTCATCACGAAGGGCTACCACCGTATCGAGCACCCTTCCGTAAACGGGATCGGCCTGGTTCGAAGCATCGCCAAAGCGTATGGCGTCTTCGCGACCGGAGGTCAGGAACTGAAGATCCGGCCGGAGACGCTCGACGCTGTCACGGCCCCGGCTGCGCCGCCATCGGCCGGCCTAAGAGACCGGATCATCCACATTGACATCTCCTACTCAATCGGATTCGCCAAGCCAACGAAGGTCCTCCGCTTTGGAAGCAGCGAGCGCGCCTTTGGCTTCCCTGGTTCAGGAGGAGCGTTCGCATACGCTGATCCTGACCTCGAGCTTGGCTACGCCTACGCGCCGAACCGATTCGCATACCGTTTCTTCGACGATCCGCGCGAGAAGGCGTTACGCGATGCCGTGCACCGCTCGGTCAGTCGCATATCGGGACAAGTCCGGCCTCGAACCGCGCGCGATGACGCTCCCGGTTACCAGTCGCACTGAGGTCCCCGTCGAGCCGTTTTTTGACAGCAACCGTGACAGCAACGCCGACGAACTGCGACGAACGCCGGCGAAGGTCGGCGAACTCGACGCTCAGGAGAAGGGCGATCCAAAGCCTTCGGCGGACGCAACCTCACTCAGTGGCTTGCGCTTCTTGATTCCCTTGACCGGCCGCGCAGGATAGCCGAACGGGATGACAGCCAGGACTTCGTAATCATCCGGCAACCCCACGGCCTTTCGGACACCCTCGAGGCCGCCGAACCCTGTCCAGTTGGAGCCGACGCCATCCGCCCAGGCCGTCAAGATCATCGACTGGATGGCACGGCTGACATCCGAAATAGCGATCGGGCTTTCCTTCACGTAGGCCACGACAACCGCGAGAGCCGCCCGTGCCGTGTAGGGGCCCGTTCTTACCAGCGCGCCCAACTCGCGCAGGTGCGCGCGCTCACGTACGAGGACGAAATGCCAGGGCTGACGGTTGCTAGCGCTGGCGGTAAGTCGAGCTGCCTCGATGAGGCGGTCCACGACATCGCTTGGAATCGGCTTGTCCTGATAGTCGCGGACGGCCATGACGGTGCGCACTGCCTCGTAGACGGGGTTCGACATGCGAGGATTATCTCGCCAAACCAACGAGACCCTCCTAAATGAATTGAGCTTGCTAGGTGCCGAGGGCCGGAATGCTCGTGGCTTTCAAGCGATTCGGGGCGGACCGCAGCTGGCTGTGAAGCCCAGCCGCTGCTATGCGTTAAGAAATGTGTGATCCGCCTGCTTGTGATGTCGTCAACAGTGCCTTCGACCTCCCGCCCCTGTGCTTGAGCAGCAGAAGCGCCAGACCTAAGGCGCGGTCAGCTGGACGCTGGCGAACCCTAGCGAACGTCGGCGGACGATGCGCCCGCCACGTCTGGTCGGCTATTCGCTTGGGTTGGTCTACTGGCCTATGCGTCCGTCTATCCGCTCGCGCAACAGATCGGCGTGGCCCATGTGGCGGGCGTACTCCTCGATCATTCCGACCAGCACCTCGCGCAGCGACATCGACCCTCCACCGCTGCCATGCTGATTCAAGGGATCGTTGCCGGTGATGTCGAGACCGGGCGCCTCGGCCACGAACCGCGTTGCGAAGTCCACCTCTGCTCGCCATGCGTCCCACGCCTCCGCAACCACCCGGGGGTCGGGAACAGCGCCATCGAAATCACCGTCACGGTCGGTGTCAGAGCAGAACAGCCGGGGCACGTCCTGTCCCGACATCATCTCCCGGAACGTCGCACGCTCTATTTCCGCCAGGTGTCGCACCAGCCCTAGGAGCGACATCGTCGACGGCTCGATGGAACGCCGCGCCATAGCCTCTGCATCAAGACCTGAGCATTTGATCTCCAATGTGAGGCGTTGACAGCGCAGGGCTTCAACCAGCGTCGTGCGCTCGTCGCCTAACGTTGGTCTGTTCTCACGCGCGTCGTCGTCAGACGGCTTTCCGTCCGCGGTGAACATGTCGGCACGTCGGGTCGTGGCCATCGCCGAAATCATAGCTATGCGCCTGGCGGCTTACCATGGATTAACGACACCTGCACCTATGACTGCCATGGCGGCGCTCTCCCGTAAAGGATGTTGCGTTCCGCGCGGGGCAGCGCTCCAGCGAGGAGGGTGCCCCCATGGCGGCAGCGTAAGACTGCGGTTTACCCGAACGTAAAGCAGTAGGCTTCAGCCTCAGCGTCGAGGAATTCGATCTCGAAGGTGCGATCCTCGCCCGGCCAGCCGTGCGTGATGATGAGCGGCAACGCGTTCTTGTGCGGCGACTTGACGTGGATGAAGTGGATGTTGTCGAGGCCGTCGATCTCCGTGATGAACTGAGGCAGCGTGTTCAGCCTAGCCTCGAACTCTGAAAGTCGTACTCGGTGCCCCAGTAGCGCACGAGCGGCCCATAGGCGTCGTGAAGACCAGGCCGGTGTTGTTCCGAAACGGACCCTGGGGACGTATTGGTCATGCGCGCCGTGGTAGTGAGATCCCTGGCCGGCGTGGAAGCCTATCAGCTTCCTGTGCTCCACTCCCACTCGACGTCGCCGTTATGACACTCTCTTCCGTGCTCGATGACCTCGCGCACCTTATCTCTCGCTTCCTCGAGACTGTCCACTCTCACGAAAAACCGCACGGGCACCGGAAGTCGTTTTGGGGAGGTCGCCACTCGCTGAGCCTAAGCGAGCCTCGAAGGCCTGTCCAATGCCTGGTTTCTATCAGCTAATCATCGACAGAGACCTGTTGGCACCCCGCAGGTCTCGAACAATGTCAAGAAAGTCAGTGAGGAGCGGAGAGGCGCTGGTGGGCGACCAGACCGCAGCGACTTGAAAGTGTGGTGCCGATCCGGTTATGGGCCGGAACACTACGCCGGACGGAAGGTTCCTCGTCAGCGTGGCCGCCGCAAGACTTACGGCTTCCCCCGACTGTACGACTCGAAGAACGGTGTCGAACGTGTAAACCCCGGAACCACCAACTTTAAGGAACCGCGGTTGCGCCCCAGCCTGCATTAGCCAGCCGGCGACAAGGTCGTACAGCGCGGGATTGACCCAGCGATCAGCCAGCAGCAGCTGCTCGCCGGCAAGCGCCGAGATAGGAACTTCAGCTCGCGTCGACAGGTGATGATTCGCCGGAAGCAAGAGGCCTGGCCTCTCGTTGATCACCACGTCCTCCTCGAAGCCGCCAAAGTCTTGGGCGGGCGGAATGATCGTGAAGGCCACATCCAGGCGGCGATCCCGCAGCGCCGGCAGCAGCGTCCGGCTGTAGCCTTCAGTGACCGTCATCTTCGCCTCAGGATGCCTACTCTGGAAGGCTGAACAAACCATTTCGGCGATTTCAATCCGATTGGCGTACTCGGGAAAGCCGACACGGAGGGTCGATGCGTTGGCCGCTCCCATCCGGCGAGCCTTGGTCAAGATCGCGTTCCCGTCTGCCACCAGGTCCCTGGCATCATCCAGCAGTGCCTTGCCTTCCGAGGTGAGCGCAACTCGCCGCCGATCCCGCTCAAACAGTCGCACGCCGAGTGTTGCCTCCAACAGGGCAACCTGATGACTCAACGCCGGCTGCGTGATGAACAGTTGTTCCGCCGCCTTGCGGAGGATGTGCGCCCAGCCGGCGTGCACGAACATGGAGGTGAAGAGAGCGAGCCAGAACGGCGTGGGGGTGCCGGCATACACGGCGCAATGTTGTGTGTACTCGCAGGGCACGAGCGAATACCCGTTCAGAAAATTGTTGAGCGGGGTGTCTCCTTGGGAGCCGAGCGCCAGCTCGTAGAAGAAGACCAGGAAGCAGGTGACGATCAGCCCGATGTTTACCCAGGGGGAGATGGGCTCGGGGTCGTCGCTCGTCGCGACCGTAGGGAATCACTCTCTTCCTCTTTCCTCGATCGACTACCCCGTGATCGGTGGCGTGCCGACGAACACGACGTCGACCGGTTCCAAATGCTTCATGGCCCGGACGTCAGCGTCGGAAACGGCGAGATGCACTTCTGCGAACTGCCGGTCCACGCGGCTGACGACGGTTACCGGCACGACAAGGTCGTACCTGGTGGGGGCGGTTTTGCCGATGAGGATCCAACCGGTCGCCGGGTCGTAGCGCTTGATGGTGCCCAGGCCGACATCGTCCGAAGTCGTCACCGCATACCCCTCCCCAATGCGTTTGCGAATCTTAGCGAGGTTCGCTTCCTCGACGACGATGAGCGTTCCGTCGTAACCGCCGACCTGGCGGGTCGTTGCGATCTCCTCGCCCGCGACGGTTTCGACCTGCGTCGTCCGCGCCGGAGGATCGGCGTACTCGCGATGGAGGTCTCCCTTGGTCCGCGAGAGATAGACCTCCTTCGGGTCGATGTTCGTGATCAGATTGAACGGGATGTACAGGTCTTTATCGGAGAACGGATTGACCTGCGTCTTGAACCAACCGGTGTCACGGTCGATGACGTCCACCGTCCCGACTTTCTCGCCAGTGATGTCGTAAACGATCTGCTCCGGCATCAGGCTGTTGGCGACGTCTTGTGTGATCGTCAACTTCGTGTCTTCCATCTGGTGTCTCCTTTCTGGTCGTTTCTGATTCCCTACCTTTGAGCGAGGCGGCTCGCGCGAAGCGAGCGCGCCTCACTTCGGGCGAGGGGTTATCGGGTCGCCGCCGGCGTCGGCTGTTGAACAGTCTTGATCGCGGACTTGATCGTTTCCTTGCCCTGCTGGATGCGGTACGCGTAGACCAGCCGCGTGACGCCGAGGGCGATTGCGTAGACCCCGATCAGCCAGACAATCGCGAGTGCGCCACTGACCGGACGAAGGGCAACGAGCACACCGAAGGCGACCGAGGCCAGGCCGCCCAGCCACAGCGCCCAGGCGCCCTTGACCTCGCCAGTGAACTCAATGCCGGCGGCAATCTCGAGGGTCCCGGTGAGGATCGCCCAAACGGCAATGAGGTAGAGCAGCGCGAGTGCGGTAATCCCGGGGCGGAAGAAGGTGACGACGCCGATGCCGATCCCGAAGAGGCCGCTGAAAACCATCGGCACCGAGTGACCGACGTGGTGCCTGGCCATATCGATGCCATAGACGACCGTGAGGACGCCGAAAACGAGGGCGAACGAACCGAACAAGGCGACGAGCGCTACGAGCGTGATGCCGGGCCAGACGAGCGCGACGACTCCGAAAAGCACGGCGGCAATGCCGCCGAGGGCGAGTAGCCGAGAACCGCGGGTTAATGCCTGATCCATTTTGGACCTCCTTCGGTCACCGGTTGAATGCTTTCTTCCGGTGCCGTAGCCTCAGGTTGAGGGTGCTCCGTGAAAGGACCGCGAGACAACCGCGTCGAGCGCGAGAGCGAGTTGATGGGATCGTTAACGAAGCTGGGCGCCGACTACCTGAGGGGCGTGCGCGAGCTCGGTGCGTGAGCTCACGCCCAGTTTCCGAAACACCTTGGCGAGGTGGTACTCGACTGTCCTCTCGCTGATGAACAGCTGCGAAGCGATTTCCTGGTTGCGGACGCCCACCGCCGCCCGCCGTGCGATCTGCATCTCCTGCGCTGATAGCTGGTCCTGGGTTTCGGCTGTTCGACGTCGAACCCGCTCACCGGTGGCGAGAAGTTCGACTCGGGCGCGCTCGGCAAAGGCGTTGATGCCCATGCTGGAGAACATCTCGTATGCCATCCGAAGCTCCTCCCTTGCCTCCCGCCTCCGGTTCTGACGGCGGAGCCACTCTCCATAGAGCAGGCGCGTTCGCCCGAGCTCCGGCTTTGTTGGCGAACGGCCGAGCTCATCGATGGCTTGGCGGTAGAGTGACTCCGCCTCCGAGTCGCCGGCGAGCAAGGCTCGGCAGCGGGCCAGCAGTCCGAGGCCAAGCGGGGTGGCTCCTGCCTCGGCTCGTTCCGTCAGGCGTCGTAGCGCGGCGCCGGCAATGTCTTCATCCCCGATCCGAACAGCTGCCTCGATTAGGCCTGGAACAACCCAGGAGCCGGTGAAGGGCGGATCATCGTTATACGTGGGGAGCGCTGCTTCCAAGGCCGGTCGGTAGCGACCCAAAGCCAGCTCCAGCGCCGTCAGGGCGAAGCCCGCGAAATTCGCCCAATAAGGCAGCCCCCGCTTCCGCGCCTCCGCGACATGCGCCGCTGCCCGCTCGCGAGCCTGCGCTTCACTGCCTCGCCACGCGATCAGGAGAACATCGCCACGCGAAGCGGAACCGAAAATGCCGGGGTTATCCGTGGCCTCAGAAATCTCGAGCGACTGCTTGAACAGCGCTTCACTCTCGTCCAGGCGTCCGAAGTACAACTCGATGCTTGCCAGGAAATTGAGGGCGATCGGAAGAGCGATCAGCGCCGCACGCTCGCGGGTCACCCGCACCCAGTCGGTAGCGAGCAAATGAACCGCACGATCGTCGAATAGACTGTAGGCCGCCAGACAGGCGAGACGATGAGGGGCGTCTGGATCGATCGCGTCGCGGAGGGTCGCCGCGATGGCTGGCTTCAGGATTGGCGCGGCAGCCCTATAGCCGGAGATGATGACGGTGGCATACCCTCGGAGCATCAACGCTGGAGGCGATTGCGGAAGGGGGGCAGATGCGAGAGCCTCAGCCGCGATATCCTGCATCAGCGAGCCCTTCATGTCCGGTTGCGCATGGGTTGCTGCTTGCAACGCATTCGTCAGGATTCGCCGAGCCAGCCCGGGATTGAGAGCCGCCATCGTTCGTGCGGCGTCGAGGAGGATTCGCGGCGTATCGCCACCCTCTCCCCGGGCGACGCGGATGCTGCCCGCGAGCGCCTGGGCCCGTGCCTGCTGCAGCGGATCGCGGAGTGCGGGCATCGCTTGATCCAATGACCCTTGCGCCCTGAGGAGTTGGCCGGCGGTCATCGAAGCCTCGGAGGCGGACAGCAGCCGCACTGCCCTCACCTGCCGATCCGGCGTGAGCTCGGCGGCACGCGAAGCGAAAGCCGCCCATGCGGCGTAGGCTCCCCGTTCCTGAGCACGCTCGGCACACTGCGCCAGCTCGGCAGCCACCTCTTCATCGGGCTCCACCGTAGCCAGCGCGCGATGCGCCGCATGTCGCTCAGGATCGAACTTCGAGTCCGTCACTCTCGCGAGCGCCGCATGAATCCGGCGCCGCTCGGTGGCCGCCATGCCATGGTAGATCGCGGAGCGGATCATCGGATGGCGGAACGACAACGGCGGTCCGACGACGATCAGCCGCTTCGCCTCTGCCTCGACGAACACATTCTTGTCTAGTCCCAGGTCCCGGGCAGCTCGCCAGAGTATGACCGGGTCCGACGACGATTCACCCGAGGCAAGCCGGAGAAATGTTTGGGCATCCGGTCCTAGCTCACCGAACTGCCGCAGGAAGTGTTGTTGCAGGCGGGGGCCAACGGGGAGTGGCTCGGCTAACGGCGTCGGATCGCCGACTTGGGTCCGCACCAGGTCGCCGCCGAGCTCGAGGATTGCCAACGGGTTCCCCCCGGTCTCATGGAACAACCGTCGCCACGCCGGCTCGTCCAGCGGGCGGGAGACGGCGGTCGCCAACAGCTCGCGGGCCTCCTCGTCTCCGAGCGGCCCAAGCCGCAGCTCCGGAATGCCGGCAAAGCTAATGGGCCGGTCCACCAGATCCCGGAGCCCGAAGATCATCGCGATCCCCTCGGCGTGGAGCCGTCGGGCGACAAACGCGAGGACTTCAGCCGATTCGATGTCTAGCCATTGCGCGTCGTCAACAATGGCAACAAGCGGCTTCTCCGCGGCGACTGCGGCGAGGAGCGTCAACGTCGCGAGGCCGACCTGAAACCGTTCCGGGGCAGGCCCTGGAGCAAGCCCAAACGCGACCGCAAGGGCGTCCCGTTGAGGGACAGGAAGCCGATCCAGCTTTGGCACGAACGGCACGATCAGTTGATGGAGGCTGGCAAAGCCGAGTGACATTTCAGACTCGATCCCAAGGGCCTTGATCACCCGAAAGTCACTGGCCGTTGAGGTCAGGTGTTCAAGGAGTGCTGTCTTGCCGATCCCGGCTTCGCCGCGAATCAGGAGCTTGCCGCTCATTCCCTGGCGGACAGCGTCGAGCAAGGCGTTGAGGGCCGCAGTTTCAGGGGTGCGGTCGATGAGCTGCGGTCTAACGCCGGCAAATCCGCCAGCCACCGGCGGAGTCATGACCAAACCCTCCCCGGAAACGATCATAACCTCCTCTGCAGGCTGCCGCCAGGTGGTTTCGCACGGCTCGTGTCGACCACACCACTCGATGCACTGTGGATCAAGGACTAGGGATTCCGCGGATTCGATCAAGCCGCGCCTGGCCCATTGTTACCTCATGAAAGAGACAAAGGTGGGAAGACGGCCCCCGCGGGTCGAACTCCGGCTGCTCGGGGTTGGAGGAGCGTCAGTTAACGGTCGACCGGTCAGCTTTCGGACCCGCAAGACCCTAGCTCTAGTTGCGTACCTCGCACTCAATCCTGGTCCCCAGCCGCGCACGGCTGTCGCTGGGATGCTCTGGCCACAAGTCGACGAATCGGAGGGTCGCGTCAACCTTCGCACGGCGCTCAACTACCTGCGCCAGGCGCTCGGCGAGTCGGCGGACAGCATCCTCGTGGCGAGCAGGGACCTCGTAGCCGTCGCGCCCGGCTCATTAGATCTGGATGTCGACGCCATGCGCGAGGCCGAGCGCTTGGTCCACCGGGATCTTGAACCTCGGCTCGGTCACCAGCTCGAAGCAGCCGTCCGGTGTTATCGCGCTCCTTTCCTGGCAGGGCTCTTCCTGCCGGACGCTCCGGAATTCGAGACCTGGATCGAAGCGCAGCGGACCCACTGGCGCAATGTGGTCGCCGAACTGCTGAGCCGGCTGGCCACTATCTATGTGCAATCGGGGGAGCTCGAGCAGGCCTTCGCCGCGCTCCAGCAGTGGACGCGGACGAACCCTGATGAGGAGCTTGCCTGGCAGCGGTTGATCGAGCTCAACCTCATGCGTGGGGACTGGATCGGAGCACGCCACGCATGGGACCGCTACCGTTGCTCGCTTCTGGAATTGGATGCGGTCCCCAGCGAGCTCATGAGTCGCCTGTACGAGCGAATTGCCGGTCAAGCGGCAATGGTAGGCATGACCGAGTCGGCCGGAATCGCGGACCTCGACTTCCGGCAGACGCCCTTCGTCGGCCGAGCACGCGAATGGGCCCAATTGACCCGGGCCTATCAGCGCGCTGAGTCCGGCCGATGCGAAGTCGTCCTCATCGAGGGAGTGGCGGGAGTTGGAAAAAGCCGGCTGGCTTCAGAGTTCATGGCCTCGATAACGGGAAGGGGCGCTGACCTGATCGCCGGGCGCGGGTTCGAGGGCATCGACCACCTGCCCTATGGCGCCCTCATCGAAGGCCTCCGTCCCCGGCTCGAGGCTGAGAACGCGCCGGAGGACCTCCTCAGTGATCTCTGGCTTACCGAGCTCGCCCGAGTGCTTCCCGAGTTGCGCGAGCGCTATCCCGACCTCGGCATCTCGCCGGAGGACACCCTGACTCGAAGCCGAGTCTTTGAAGCGGTGGCTCGTCTCGGCCTGGCACTCGCGCGGCGCAAGCCGCTCGCGATTCTTGTCGACGACGCGCAGTGGGCCGACACCGATACTCGCGACCTGCTCCGTTATGCGATGCGGCGCTGGATCGAAACCGACTCACGTGTGCTTCTCGTCATCCTCTGCAGACGTCCCGTCGCGCCGCAAACCGGTCTCGAGGAATGGTTGTGCGCGCTCGAGGCGGAGACCGCCATGCTTCGGCTGAAGCTCGACCCGCTTCCGGCGGCCGACGTCACACATTTGGTCGCCCTTCTCGCGGGCACTGAGGACGGGAGCAACCAGACCGTCGAGAGCTTCGGTCGCTGGCTCGCCGACCAGACCGGTGGGCAGCCGCGACCGGTCGTCCAGACGCTGCGCGGGCTATTCGAGGGAGGCCTGCTACGGATTCGCGCGCTGAACGACAGCCGCTGGGTGATCGAGCCGCCCGACGAGACCCTCATTCCTCAACTCTCATTCGCTGGCGCAAGGATCTGAGCCGTGAACACCCTTGGCACAGTTGCGGCGGAGGACCAAACGGTTGTAAAGGCTTTCGTCCGCGAATACGTGGACAACGGGCTCGCGGTCTATGACGCCGCGCGAAAGCCACTCGGCATGGTGGCGGATTACGACCGCCCCGGTGGCGGCTTCGTCGTTCGCCTGGTGCAGGCGGGTGCATGCCTCTTCATCCCGATGCGGTTCGTGCGCAAGGTGGCGCACGGCAGGGTCTATCTATCCGAACCCGCTCGCAACCTTACCCAGAGGCCCTTGTGAGACATGCGCGCGGCGACAACGGGCAGGAAATCATGAGTGCAGTGGCGGCTGGCCTCAAGGTGTACGACGCGGATGGCGAACTGGTCGGCACTGTCGACATGGTTGACCTCAACGCCGGCACCATGCGAGTGCAGACGAATCCATTCTTCGAGGAGCCACTCGTCATTCCGCTCGCTCTCGTGAAGAGCATCTATCCGCGCGAACTCTTTCTGCTGCGCGTGCGTGCGGAGCTCAGTCCTGACGGGCGGGAAGGGTCTGCCTGATGACGGTGCCAGCGTGATCGACGCACGGACCACCGCAGAACGAGTCCTGGTGATCTTGCTGACGACAATTGCGGTGCTTTTTGTCGCCTATCTCTGCTATCGCTTGGCCGGAATCATCGAGTTGATCATCGTGTCGATCTTCCTCGCCGCCGCGCTGAATCCCTTGGTGAATGCGCTCCGTCGGTGGCGGCTTCCGCGCGTGCCAGCGATTCTCATGGTATTCCTGCTCCTCCTCGTGTCCGTGCTTGCCATCGCGGCCCTCGCCTTCCCCTCGTTGCTCGCCCAAGCGAAAGCCATCCTCGCCATCCTGCAGCAGCCAGAGGGCCTGACGCACGAGCTCCAGCGACTGGCCGCGCCCTTGGGGCTTTCCGGCATCGTCCAACGTTTTCACATCCAGATCGAAGCGCTGCCGGCACAGCTTGGCAGCGCGGCAGGGTCGTTCACGACCGTAACCACTAACACCGTGAACGGCGTCGCCGCCTTCGGCGCAGTGCTCGTGCTGACCTTCTTCATGCTGAGTGACGGCGAGACGATGGTCGGCGGCCTGCTCCGGCTCGCTCCCGAGACGCAGCGGCCCCGGCTTCAGAGCCTGCTGCAAAGATCGGCACGCGCGGTGTCCGGCTACATCAGTGGGAATCTGGCCATCAGCGCGATCGCCGGGGCCGGCGCATTTGTCGGGATGACAGTGCTCGGTGTTCCCTATGCGCTCGCGCTCGCGGTCCTGCTCGCGATCTTCGATTTGATTCCCCTGGTCGGGGCGACGCTGGGCGCGATTCCACCGATCCTGGCCGCCTACGCCATCTCGCCGGTCAAAGGTCTTATCCTCCTCGCCTACATCGTGATCTACCAGCAAATTGAGAGTCACGTGCTGAACCCATTGGTCTATGGACGGAGCGTGCATCTTCCTGGGCTGGCCGTCTTTCTTGCCATCATGATCGGCGGGACCTTGATCGGCGGACTGGGGGCACTGATTGCGATCCCCGTCGCCGAGATCCTTCGACTTCTCTTGGAGGAGCTGCGCGGGCACAAAGTGGAGGCAGCGGCGTCGCCTCGCACAGTTTCAACGCGCGGCTGAATGGAATCCCCGTGATCCTTGACGCAATCTGCGAAATTCGAGAGGCCTGGCGGGCGGGAGGCAAGCACCCCGACGATGCGCTGCCGCGCTGGATCCACCTTCCCATTGCGCAGGCCGAGCGGCTGAGCCCGCGGGTGGAGATGCCGAGGTATTGTGAAGCGGTGCGTCACCGTGGCAGGCGACGGCCTGCCACCACCTTCCATGCCATAGTCGATGTGCCAGGGCAGCCGGACCGTGCCTGGGTGGCCTGTTCGGAGTGCACCAGCCTGATGATGGATGACGCGGATGCCGCTACGCGTGAGCCCTGAAGCCTGCAGCGGCCCTCGTGGCCTCACAAGACGGCGAGCCGGTCCGCGCCCGGACGAGTTCCGGCCCGGGAGGAGCTGAAGCCACTGAACCTAGAGGACGAGCTTTTCAGTCAACTCTGACCGCGTTCATTTGGAGGCTTCTGTCGTCCGCGCTCCGCCGGTGATGTCGATGCCGCGGCGGCTGGTTTGATGACTGGTGGCCGCCTCGACCAACCATCCGGCGACGTCCGCGCGCGAGATTCTCTCCGAAATCCGGCGCTTTGCCCCCTCGGGTAGCACCTCCACACAACCGGTGGCGGGGGCGTCGGTGAGCCGGCCCGGGTAGCTGATGGTCCAATCGAGGTCGCTCTGCCGGAGCAGCTGCTCGCCGGCGTTCTTGTCGTTGATTACCGAACCCCTCGCGACTCCCGTGATCAGCCGAGACAGCGCACCCATCCGATCGCGCTCAACGAGAAACGATGACAGAAGGACGACACGCTTAACTCCCGTTTTGTGCGCAGCTTCGACTATCGCCCGAGTTGAGTCGGCGATCACCGATCCACTGCCGCCGAGAGTGCTGATTACGGCGTCGGCACCCACCATCGCCCGCGCAACGTCGCCCGCGTCTGTCGCCTTGCCGGCGACCACGCGAAGGTTGGAGTTGCGAATCGCCAGCTTCTCTGGCGAGCGAACGAGCGCCGTTACGGTGTGGCCGGCGGCGAGTGCCTGCTCGACGACGAGCCGTCCGGTGCGTCCGGTGGCTCCGAGGACGACAAGATTCATGGATGTGCTCCTGCGCTCAAATTTCGAACCACGCCTCTGTAGCTCGGAGGCCAGTGAGCACGTGCGGCGTGCCCACTGACCCCGATTCCGCGAGCCAGGTCAGCTGCGGGCGGCCAGGCTGTCGGCCTTATCTCGGGCGATTACCGCGTCAATCACGGCGTACTCTGCCGAGTCGACGGCATAGATGGCCCAGTCGACCATGTCGGCCGCGTAATTCTCCGCATCCTCGGCGTCGAGCTCGGCACGGTCGCCTTTGAACTCGGCCTTGTGCTGGTCCATCTTCGCTCGCACCTTGGCCCGTTGCTGCTCAAACTGCGCCGTCGTATCGGTCCACCACGAGCGAGCCTCCCCCTTGGCCTTGGTGGCCGAGGACTGGATGCTCTGCGCTTGCGTCTTCATCTTGGAGTTGAGCTGCTCACGCTGCTGCTCGAGCTTGGCATGGTTCTTTGCCTTGGTTGCCGCGGCCGCGTCCTCGAGCTCCTTGATCCGGCTGGCGAGATCCGTTAGCTTGTCAGACAGTGCCATGGGATACCTCCTCCTGGCGGTCGCTGGCTGGAATGGTTGTTACTCCAGCGCCGCGAGGTCAGCTTGCGATCCCTCCGCGAGACAAGCGCGAGATGAATCGCCTCTGACTGGCCGCGGCGTAAAAAAAGATACGCCCAGTGACAGCAACCGTGACAGCAACGCCCGTGGACGCACTGAACGATATCCTTGTCGAACTTCAAAACCGCTGGTCGGCATCCTTGGCGATGTCGACGGACGGATCGTTCCCGTCGCGCCCCCGCCAGTTTCCTAGTAGACCGCGTTTAGTGCAGACCCCGCAGGAGCAGCGCCCCAACCACGGCGACCGCGCAGCCGATAACGATTCCGATCGTCTGCCCCCTGGTGATCTGGCCCCGCTGCTGCTGCACTTGCATCGTGGCGAGACGCTGCTGGATCTCGTTCATCTTCTCGACGATCTGCGGATCCGCGTCCGGAGGCAGCTGGACGATCGCTTGGCGGAGGGCGTCCGACGATGGTACCGGGACGAATGCTCGACGCCGCCGAGCGACGAGCGTCAGGACCACCGCCCCGCCAAAGGCAAGACCGAGACCCAGGAAGATCCAGCCGAGCCATCGGGTTTGCGCCGTCGCAACGACCGGATTCTGCAGGGTGGCGAACTGGTATCCGCCGACTGCCAGCAGCACGGGCGCTCCCCGATAGACGTCGACCGTTCCGGTCGCGCCGGCCAGGAGAACCTGATCCTGCTCGCTCTGCCAGGGAAGGACGATCTCGCTGGGGCCGCTGGGCGCCTGGACGACGACGTGCTCCTCCGGCCCGCCCTTTCGAAGGTGATTGGCGGACGCTGTGACCACGGTGACCGGCACCACGGAATAGCAGTTGTCCGAGAGGACGTTTGCGGCGGTGCAGGGCGTCGCCTGCTGGTAGGCCGCGACCGAATTCGATGGGTCCGGCAATAAGGACATACCGGCCCCCAACGCGATCAGGAGGGCGGCGATGATCCCGAGCAGAACGACTTTCCACATGGCGGTTGGGGCGTTCACTCATGTCATACAACGGCGGAGGGTCGCAGTTCTCGCCGCCCGTGTACACCTTCAGGTATTCCGGGCGCGCGCGCCGGACTGAACCGCTCCCTGGCTTCGGCGGCACATCACGCCGCTAACCGAGCCTGGCCGAGCGCATCGCGTAGGACATTGACGAGTTCGCGGGCTGGATAGCGGCAGTCGGCCCAGCGGTCGGTGCCTGGATCGAGCCGGACATCCACCGTGAGATAGTCCGCGTCGCGCTCGTGGGCGGTTCGCCGCTCCATCTCGCGCGACGACACCAGCCAATACTCTGGGTGAAGCTCCCCGCGGCGCCGGTCCCAGAAGCGCATCGCCAACCAGAAGTCATCGGCCGCCGCGAAGGTCGAGCGGCGGATGTGAAAGCGGATGAGGTCGCTCTGGCGAAGCATGGCCGTGCCTTTGACCTGGAGGTAGACGACACGCGCCGAGCCGACGAGTTGTATCAGCAGGTCCCGGCCATGGATATCGAAGGCCGGACGAAACACGAGCAGGTCTTTTCGGTTGCCCATCATGATGTCGGTGATGGTGGCGAACTCGTAGACGCCACCCTGGTCGATGCGGAGCACCGGAAACCGCAGGGGCGGACCGGCTGCGTGCCTGCGCCAGGTAGGGCGGGCGCAGGAGACTGCCGATCACCTCGCACACCTCGCCTGTACGGGGGCGGCCTTCGCTCCGTCCCGGACCTTCATCTTCCTGCCATCCTAAGATGCTGCCATGGACCACCAGCCTCAGCCGGTGGTCGCGCCGCTGACTCGCGCCGCGATCTTTCTGGTGGTGACGATCAACCCGGGCGATGACCACCGCGCGACCATCCGATCCTTCTGCCAGGATTTCCCGGCGCTGGTACGGGCGGTCGCGTTCCGTGACCTCGAGGGCTACCTGTCCTGCGTCATCGGGTTTGGCTCATCCGCCTGGGACCAACTCTTTGGCGCGGCCCGGCCGGCAGGGCTCCACGGATTCCGAGAGTTCCACGCCGGATCGCGCCATGCCGTGTCGACGCCCGGCGACATCCTCCTTCACATCCGCGCGGCGCGCATGGACCTCTGCTTCGAGCTGGCCACGCAGTTCATGGCCCGGCTCGGCGGGGCAGTTACGGCTGTCGATGAGGTCCATGGCTTCCAGTACTTCGATGATCGCGACCTCATCGGCTTTGTCGACGGCACCGAGAACCCGACGAACCAAGCGGCGGCAGACGCCGCCATCATCGGCGACGAGGACGCTGGCTTCGCCGGCGGGAGCTACGTCATCGTTCAGAAGTATCTCCACGACATGCCCGCGTGGAACGCACTGTCGACGGAAGCGCAGGAGCGCATCGTCGGTCGCACCAAGCTGTCCGACGTCGAACTACAGGATGGCGTCAAGCCCACCTCGGCGCACACTGCGCTGACGATCATTGAGGAGAATGGGAAAGAGATCAAGATCCTCCGCGACAACATGCCATTCGGTGACGTTGGGCGCGGCGAGTTCGGGACGTATTTCATCGGTTATGCTCGCTCCCCGCGCCCAATCGAGCAGATGCTGGAGAACATGTTCGTCGGCCGACCGCCTGGCAACTACGATCGATTGCTGGACTTCAGTCGGGCGGCCACCGGCAACCTATTCTTTGCGCCGTCACTGGACTTGTTGGAATCCCTCGTTTCCTAGAGCGGAACAGCGCTTAGCTGCGCCAGTTGGCGCCAATTCCCACGGGCGCGATCGTTACAGCCAGGGCGAAGTCCAACGCCTCGTCGAAGGCCATGGCCCGCCCCGCCTCCCACGTCGTGCGAGCCACGTCGGGATCCAGGCCGCTCCGCGCGAGCTGCATGTGAGGCGAGACGAAGGCCTCCCATGGCGCCGGCGGTGTGTTCCCACTCGCTTCGTGCATGGCCGAACCGGCACCGCCCAGTTGGAGCGCCCGCTCCAGGTTGCCTTCGCGCGTCGTCAGGCAGGCGAGAACGTCAAGTGACCAGGCCGCACGGCGGTCTCGAAGGGCGCGTCCAATCTCCAGGCTCTCGATGATGCAGCGCTGCGCGGTCACCGCGTCGGACTGAAGGAGGGCCACGGCAGCGAGAAAGGTGAGCGGCATCGACGCTTCATCGCTTCTGCCGAGGGCCCGGCGCACGGCAAGGCTCTGTTCGAGAAGCGTGCGGGCGGCGGGCAGATCTGGTTTCTGGCTGGCGCGTAGACCCAGCTGGTGAAGGATCGAGGCTTCACTGGCCTGGTCTCGAAGCTCGCGGGCAAGGTCCAGCGCCGAATTGAGCGCTTCTTCCGAAGTCGTCAGGTCGCCTGCCGCCGCTGCCATCAACCCTGACCTCTCGAGGGCGAGCAACACGGTCAGCGAGTCCCCGGCGGCTCGGGCCTCCGTCACCGCTTCATCGATCCGCTTCCGGGCCGACGCGAAGTCGCCTTGCAAGTAGGCGAACGCTCCAGCCAGATGCAGCGCGGCAGGGCGAAAGGGAAAGTCCAACGATGTGCGCGCCAGGATGGCCTCCGCAAACTGGCGGGGTTCCGACGCGTGACCGCGCAGCTGCCAGTAGATATGGAGGGCGACGGCCAGCCGCATCCCGAGCTCCGGATCGACCGTTTGACTCCACGCCAGAGTGGCGCTCACGTCATCGTAGGCAGCCTCGACGCGATCGAGCCAATCGGCCAGCTGGCCTGGCTCGCGAGCCTGGGCAAGCCCAATCAAATACGTGCCCAGCTGCGCCTGCAACGCATCCAGCTTGCCCGTATCCTCGAGCCGTTGGCGACCGTAACTCCGAATCGTTTCAAGGCAGCGATAGCGCCCGGAATCGAGCGTGACCATCGATTTGTCAACCAGCCGCCCGAGGAGATCGAGGACGGCGTCGGGTGTGAGGCGGTCGTCGCTGCACACGGCCTCTGCCGCGTCCAGCATGAAGCGGCCGGCGAAAATCGAAAGACGTCGGAACAAGAGCTTTTCGGGATCGGCAAGCAGCTCGTAGCTCCAGTCGAGGGTTGCTCTCAGGGTCTGCTGCCGGCTGACGGTCGTCCGGCTCCCCGCCGTCAGTAGTCCGAAGCTCTTCTCGAGCCGGCTGAGAATCTCGTCCAGGGGCATGACTGGAACTCTGGCGGCGGCCAGCTCGATGGCCAGTGGGATCCGATCGACGCATTCACAGATCCGGACGACCGCGTCGACATTGTCGTCGCTGATTCGAAACCCCGCCTCGTGGGCCGTGGCGCGATCGGCAAACAGACGCACCGCTTCGTCGCGTCCCAAGGGCGGCACCCGCCAGGTCATTTCTCCGGGCACTCTCAGCGGCTCCCGACTTGTCGCCAGGACGTTGAGTTGCTTGCATTCTTTGAGCAGCTCCACGGTCAACTCCGCGACGGCATCAACGAGGTGCTCACAGTTGTCGAGGACCAGGAGCGACTTCCGTTCTCGCAGATGGTCTGCCAGCGTGTCCGCCAACCTTCGGCTGGCCTGCTCCTTCAAGTGCAGGGTGTCCGCGACCGCCTGAGGCACAAGGTGCGGCCCCGAGACCGGTCCCAGCTCGATGAACCAGACGCCATCAGCGTGCTCCGCCACCAACTCGCTCGCCAACTCGAGAGCCAGCCGCGTCTTTCCTGACCCACCTGGTCCGGTGAGGGTGAGCGACCGCGCGTGGAGTTCGCGGAGTTGCCGCAGCTCGCCATCACGGCCGATAAAGGCCGTCAACTGAGTCGGGAGGTTGGTGGCCGGCCGCTGGGAACGGATTGGCGGAAACTCTCGTGGATGGTCGGCGTCGACGAGCTCGAAAACATGCTCTGGTCGTGTGAGGTCTTTCAGGCGATGGAATCCGAGGTTTCGGAGCTCGGCCCTCGGGGGCAACTCGTCCACCAGTAATTGCTCGGTTGCACCGGTGAGCAGGACCTGGCCGCCGTGACAGGTCGCCAGCAGCCGCGCACAGCGGTTGAGAACCTGACCGTGATACTGGCCTTGCCGCAGCTCAGCCTCCCCGCTGTGCAACGCCACCCGGATTTCCAGGGTCACTTCCGCTGGCCATCGCTCCGCGGCGAAGTCGCGCTGCAGCGAGAGGGCACCCGTCGCCGCGTTCGCCGCCCTCGAGAAGACGGCCAGGATGCTATCTCCGGCCCGCCCGCTTGGGACCTCGGTACCGTGGTGTTGCTGCAGACAGCGGTCCACGATACGGTCGTGCCTGGCCATGGCCTCACGCATGGCCGCAGGGGCGGACTCCCACGCCCGGGTCGAGCCGACCAGATCGGTGAGCATGAAGGTGAGGGTGCCCTCAGGGAGCCCCGACATGAGGATGACAGTACTCCACGGAGAGTGCTACATTTGATGCCATGCCCCTGATGAAGCGAGGCGAGGCCGACGCTGCCGGCAGCACTGCCCGCGAAATGCGGCGAACTGCGGACCTCCTCGATGCTCTGGCTCGGGCGAAGCCGAGCGCCCGTCAGAAGGCCAGGGCGCGAGCCCATCCAGAGATGGAGCGGATCGCCCGTCGGTTCGCGGCCATCAATAGCACCCTTGTGAAAGGCGTACACGCCGGTTCGGTCAGCTCCGCGCAGCTCCGTAGTATCGGTCGCAACTTCGCCGCGATCGGTAACGCCCTCGAAAAGGGCGCGAGTCTCGGCCGCTAGCTAACAAGCCAGCCAAAGGGACGGCGGACGATCCGCCGTTGAATTGTCGTGGCTGTACCGGAATCGGCCCCCGAGCGATTCGGCCAGCTGGATGCCATCCGAGCCCTGGCGGCACTCGCCGTGTTCCTTGGCCACTGCCTCGGCATGCTGTCGCCCACGCCTTACAGCCATGGCCCGGTGGACTGGTACCTGCACTCACCGTTTCGGATCGCGAGCGCCGGCCACCAGGCGGTGATCTTCTTCTTTGTCTTGAGCGGCTTCGTCCTGTCGCTAGGGTTCTACAAAGGCAGGACCAGCGCGGCACCGTTCCTCGTCAATCGGATATTTCGCCTGTACCCTCCCTACCTCTGCGCCCTGGTGGTGGTCGTGATTCTGCGCTGGTTGGTGCCGATGCAGCTCCTCGGGGAATTGAGCTATTGGATCAACGGCTTCTGGTTGGCTCCGCTCAAGGCGAGTCAGCTATGGCCGGCCGTCACCATGCTCGCCGACACGCAGGGCCCGCAGCTCAACCCGACGGCATGGTCGCTCATCATCGAGATGCGCGCCTCGCTGCTCTTTCCGATCATCATGTTTCTCCTGCTCCGCTTCGGCTGGCGGCGCGGGCTTGCGGGCGCCGTCGTGTTGGGATTCGTGGCCGCCATTCCATCCGACGGGCAAACCAACCTCTACGCCACGCTGCAGTACGGGGTCTTCTTTGTCGCCGGTGCCATCCTGGCTCAGCACCGGGCGACGCTGATCCGTCGATGCCGGTCGCTTGATGGTGCGGTTCAACTGAGCCTGCTGGCGGCGGCTGTTCTGCTGTACACACAGATCTTTTGGCTGCTCCCCGCGTCGCGCCTGCACGTCCCGCCGCTCGACGACATGGCGACGGCGATCGGCGCCGCGATTCTCATCGTGCTGGCGCTAGCCTCCCCCAGGGCCTCGATCCTGCTCCCCACGGCGCTGCGCCGGCTGGGCAAAGGCGCCTACAGCTTCTACCTCTATCACTTTGTGGTCCTACTCACGCTCGCGCATGTTCTCTACGGTCACGTGGCCATCTGGCAGATCTGGCTGTTGGCGCTGGGTGCGACCCTGCTGGTCTCAGCGGTCACGTACCGAGTGATCGAGGTTCCATGCATTGCCGCTGGGCACTATCTCGCTCACCGGCTGCAGCCAGAGAACCGCCGTTCGGACAGGCTCCCGTCAGCCGCATAAGTTATCGTGGGTGGCGTCGGCATCAGCCGGCTTTCAGGGGTGGCGTGGTTTAGCAGCGCAACAGGAGGACGGGATGAGCGGGGTTCGGGTACTGGTCGGCACGCACAAGGGCGCGTTCGTCATGACATCGGACGCGAAGCGCAGGCAGTGGGATATCAGCGGCCCGCACTTCACCGGCTGGGAGGTCTACCACGTCAAGGGATCGCCGGCCGATCCGAACCGGCTGTATGCGTCGCAGAATACCGGCTGGTTCGGGCAAGTGATCCAGCGCTCGAACGACGGCGGGAAGACCTGGCAGGCGATGGAGGGCAAATTCGCTTACGACGGCGAACCCGGCACCCATCTGTGGTACGACGGAACGTCGCGTCCCTTCGAGTTCAAGCGAATCTGGCACCTCGAGCCGTCGCTCACCGATCCGGACACGGTCTATGCCGGCGCCGAAGATGCCGCCCTCTTCCGCTCGACCGACGGCGGCCAGAACTGGCACGAGCTCCCCGCCCTACGCCAGCACACCACCGCGCCTAAGTGGATGCCGGGCGCCGGGGGCATGTGTCTCCACACGATCATCCTCGATCCCAAGAATGCGGACCGAATCTTCGTCGCGATCTCGGCGGCCGGCGCATTCCGCAGTGACGATGCCGGCAAGAGCTGGCGGCCGATCAACCGGGGTCTGACGTCGCAAGGCATCCCCGACCCGAACGCCGAGGTCGGCCATTGCGTGCACCGCATCGCGATGCACCCGTCGCGCCCGAACGTGCTCTTCATGCAGAAGCACTGGGATGTGCTGCGCACTGACGACGCCGGCGACTCATGGCGCGAGGTCAGCGGGAACCTACCGAGCGACTTCGGCTTCCCGATCGACGTGCACGCGCACGAGCCCGAGACGATCTACGTGGTGCCGATCAAGAGCGACTCCGAGCACGTTCCGCCCGACGGTAAATTGCGGGTCTATCGGAGCCGGACGGGCGGGAATGAGTGGGAGGCGCTGACGAACGGCCTGCCGCAGAGCAATTGCTATGTCAACGTGTTGCGCGATGCGATGGCGGTCGACTCGCTCGACTCGAGCGGCGTGTACTTCGGCACCACCGGTGGGCAGGTCTATGCGTCCGCGGACGCCGGCGACAGCTGGCAACCCATCGTGCGTGATCTTCCCGCCGTCTTATCGGTCGAGGTCCAAACGCTGAAGTGATTCGCGTCGTGCTGCCGCCTCACCTGCGGAATCTCGCCCAGGTCAAGGGTGAGGTGGAGCTCGAGGTCCCGGGCGAGGCGACGCCCAAATCCGTCCTCGATGCCCTGGAATCGCGCTACCCCGTGCTGCGCGGGACGATCCGCGACCAGACCACGCAACAGCGCCGAGCGCTGGTGCGGTTCTTCGCCTGCGAGCAGGATCTCTCGCTCGACCCGCCCGACCGCCCCCTGCCGGAGGCGGTGGCAACCGGCAATGAGCCGTTTCTGATCGTCGGGGCGATGGCCGGCGGCTAACTCAGCCCGGTTTCGCTGAGTCGGCCGTCGCTCTCGCGCGCTCCCGTTCGACGAGCTTGCGGCGGAGGATCTTCCCAGAGGCCGACTTGGGGATCTCGTCGATCATCTCGACCAGCCGGATTTTCTTGTACGGCGCGACCCGGTCGGCGACATACGCCATCAGGGCTTCCGGCGTGATCTGGCTCTTGAGCACGACGAAGGCCTTTGGCACCTCACCCGCCTCTTCATTCGGGCTGGGAATCACGGCCGCGTCGGAGACCGCCGGGTGCGTCAGCAGGATGGCCTCCAGCTCAGCCGGTGGGACCTGGTAGCCCTTGTACTTGATCAGTTCCTTCAGGCGGTCGACGATGTAGAAGTCGCCGTCCTGGTCGGCATGGCCGATGTCGCCCGTGTGCAGCCAGCCGTCCCGGTCGAGGATCTGCTCGGTGGCGGCACGATTGTTCAGATAGCCCTTCATGACCTGCGGTCCCCGGATCCAGATCTCACCGTCCGCGCCGGGACCGAGCGCCGCGCCAGTCGTGATGTCGACCACCTGGCATTCGGTGCCCGGAATCACGGGTCCGATGGAACCGACCTTTGTCCACTCCACGTCGTGCCTCACCGCGTGGGTGACCGGGCTGGCTTCGGTCATGCCGTAGCCCTGGTTGACCTTGCAGTTCAGACGCCGGCCGCAAGCTGCGGCCAGCGCCTCGTCGAGCGGCGCGGCGCCGGAGAACACGGTCGTCACGGATGAGAGGTCGAACTGGTCGACCATGGGATGCTTGGCAAGCGCCACCACGATCGGCGGCGCGATGTACGCGCGCGAAACGCGATGGTCCTGGAGGACCCGCAGGAAGGCCTCGAGCTCGAAGCGCGGCATGGTGACGACCGTGGCTCCCGCGTAAAGGGCCAGGTTCATGATCACGGTCATCCCATAGATGTGGTAGAAGGGCATGACACCCAGCACCCGCTCGCCTTCGCGCAGGTGAAAGCATTGTTGGGACTGGGTGACATTGGCCACCAGGTTGCGGTGCGTCAGCATGACGCCCTTGGCGACGCCGGTCGTGCCGCTCGAGTAGGGAAGCGCGACCAGGTCTTCGGCCGGGTTGATCTCGACGGTGAAGTCGTCGGCCGGCTGCGCCAGCAGCTCGCTGAATGGCGTCGCCCCGTCGGCGGTGCCGAAGACAAAGATCTCCTCGATGGCCAAGTCCTTGACCGCTTCTTTCGCCCGATCCATGAAGGCCGGCACGGTCAGCAGGAAGCGGGCACCGGAGCTCTTGAGCTGATCGCCCAGCTCGCGCGCGGTATACAGGGAGTTGACGGTCGTGACAGCACCGCCCAACGAGGCCACGGCGAAGAATGCGATTGGGTACTCGATCAGGTTCGGGCTGAAGATCGCGAACACCTCGCCCTTCTTGAAGCCGCGCCGCCGCAACGCGGAGGCAACCCGCTTGACGCCGTCCTCAAGAGCGCCGTACGTGAGTTCGCGTCCGGTCAGGCCGTCGATCAGTGCCGGTTTGGTGCTCAGGTCGTGTGCCCGGTGCAGGACGAACGGAACGAGGGGGCTATCCGGGATATTGACAGCGGGACCTCTGTGGATCATTCCGCCATTCCCTCAGGTCGCGACGATCATATCGCAGCTTGCCGGACGGCATCGTTCGCCTCGGCACGCCGACGGTGGATCCCGCTAGCGTTGAAGCATGAATATTACGCCGCGAGCTCAGATGCTAGGTGACCTGAAGCCGTTGGATGCTGGCCACTTCACGGGTACGGCGGGTGCACGCGACCTGCTGCCGCCTCCGCGCCCAGCGCTGCCAACCTCGGCCAACGTTGTGCGATTCGATCCCGGCGTCCGCAACTACTGGCACTCGCACGAGGGTGGCCAACTCATCTACGTCATCGAGGGGGAAGGCTGGGTGCAGGCCCGAGGAACGGCCGCCCAGCAGATCGGGGTTGGCGACGCGGTCGTAACCGGGCCACGCGAGGAGCACTGGCACGGGGCAGGCTGGAGCGGCCCGATGGCTCATATTGTGGTTAACGTCGGCGAGACGCGCTGGCTGGAGGCGTCACCCGCGCCGGGTGCGTGAAGGAAGAGCCATGAGCATCCAAGCAGAAGAAAGCGCTGAGCGTTGGGCACCACCATGGTGGGCGGTCTTCGTGGTGGGGCTCCTGCTCTGGGGCGCGACCGTCGCCGTCGGTCGCGCGACCCACAACATCATTTTGCTTCCCACGATCGTCCTCCTCGGCAGCTTTCTGGTGCCCATCACCGCGGTCGTCTGGTACCTGGATCACGATCCGAGTCCAGCCCTTTCGCCTCGACGGATCGTCACCGCCTTCCTCATCGGGGGCACCATGGGTGTGCTTGGCGCATCCTTGCTCGAATACTGGCTGGTCAAGGTTGGCCTCATCGGCGCGTTCGAGGTCGGCTTGATCGAGGAGTTCGTCAAAGGCGTGTTCATCGTGGTCGTGGCCCTCGGCATCAGCCGGTTTCATATCCGTGACGGCATGGTCCTCGGGGCGACTGTTGGCTTTGGTTTCGCCGCACTCGAAAGTAGTGGCTACGCACTCGCCTCGCTCTTCGTCGTCCAGGGGAATCAGCTGATCCTGTCCCTGAACTCGGTGATCTTCACCGAACTGGTTCGCGGCGTGCTGGCGCCGTTTGGCCATGGAATGTGGTCGGCGATCCTTGGCGGCGCGATCTTCGCCGCCGCCCGTCGCGGCGGGCTGCGCCTCACCTGGGCAATCCTTGGAACCTACCTCTTCGTGTCCGCGCTCCACGGCGCGTTCGACTCGTTCACCAGCATTTGGGGCGTTGCCGTCGTGTCGGTTATCGGGCTGGTCCCGTTCATCTGGCTCTGGCGGCGCGGCGATGCCGGCGGCGTCCTTCCGAGGCGGCGGCCTGTGTAGGCTGACCGTATGTCAGCGCCGAAGGAAGAGATCCTCGAAGTCGCCGGGCGTGAGGTCACGATCAGCAATCCGGACAAGATCTTCTTCCCGAAGACGGGTCACACGAAGCTCGACCTCGTTCGCTATTACATGGCGGTCGCCGAAGGGGCGCTTCGCGGCGTTGGCGGCCGCCCCATGGCCCTCAAGCGGTTCGTCAACGGGGCCGGGGGGGAGGCCTTCTTTCAGAAACGCGCTCCGACATCGCGTCCCGAGTGGATCGAGACCGTGGAGCTCTCGTTTCCGTCCGGCCGAACGGCGGAAGAGATCGTGGTACGCGACGCCGCCCAGCTCGCCTGGATCATCAACCTGGGATGCATCGACCTCAATCCGCACCCGGTCCGTGCCGGCGACCTCGATCACCCCGACGAACTGAGGGTCGACCTGGATCCGGTGCCCGGCGTGCCGTGGGCCCAGATTCGCGACGTGGCGATGGTGACGCGCGACGTGCTCAAGGATTTCGGGCTCGTCGGCTGGCCCAAAACATCAGGGTCGCGAGGCATCCACATCTATTGCCGGATCGAGCCGCGCTGGACTTTTCCCGAGGTTCGCCGCGCGGCGGTGGCGCTGGCGCGCGAGGTCGAGCGGCGCGCCCCCAAGATCGCCACCAGCCGCTGGTGGAAAGAAGAACGCCATGGCGTGTTCCTCGATTACAACCAGAACGCCAAGGACCGGACCGTCGCCTCCGCCTACTCCGTCCGCCCGCTGGCCGACGCGCGCGTGTCCACGCCATTGAGGTGGGACGAGGTGCCCACCTGCGAGCCCGAGGCCTTTACGCTGGCGACCGTTCCGCGGCGGTTTACGGACTTGGGCGATCCCTCGAACGGCATCGACGAAGCGGTCGGGTCGCTCGAGGCATTACTCGAGCTCGCCGCGCGGCACGAGGCAGCCGGCTTCGGCGACGCGCCCTGGCCGCCGCACTTCGCCAAGCAGGAGGGCGAGCCCGCGCGTGTCCAGCTGTCCAGACGCCGGCGTGAGGATCGGCCGAAAACTCATAAGGGCGAGGTCCCGCCACCGGCCCCCGGCAAAACCGTGGGCCCTACCGGCCGTCGCCGCACGACGATGCCGCTGATCGAGATCGCCCGCGCGGCCTCGGAGGCCGAAGCACGCGCCGGGCTGCAGCGCTGGCGCGCGCGCCACGGCGAAATCTGGTCGCATCTCGCGCCCTCCGACGTCATGGTTGACTCGATGCGGGGGCGGAACACGACCTGGACGCGCATCCGGATCAACCTGCGCAACGTCCCCGAGTCCGAGCGGCCGCCACAGGAAGCGCTCGAGGTGGACTATGACCCCTGGGCCGGCTACGCGGGTCCCGATCGCTCCGGACAGCTCGAGCGTCCCAAACGAAAGAACTAGTCCCAGCGGCGCTTGACCTGCATGTGCTGTTTCACGCTCTTGTGGATCAGCTTCCACTTCCGGCGCTCCTCGATCTGTAAGCGCACGTCGGCCTTGACCTCGATCGCGCGGAGCTCACGCTGCAGCTTGCGGTAACTTCGAAAGCGGCTCGCGTCGAGCGTGCCTCCCTCCAGCGCCGCGAGAACGGCACAGTCCGGTTCGGTCTCGTGCCGGCAATCGGTGAACCGGCAGCGGAGTGCCAGCTCCTCGATGTCGAGGAAGACCTCGGCGAGGGCCTCCGCCCCGGCCCAAAGCTGGATCTCTCGCAAGCCGGGCGTGTCGATGACGAGGCCACCGCCCGGCACCTTCAGTAGTTGACGATGACTGGTCGTGTGGCGCCCCTGGCCGCTTTTGTGCACATCGGCGGTGCGCAGCACCTCCTCGCCGAGCAGGCGGTTGATCAGGGTGGATTTGCCGACGCCGGACGAGCCCACCAGCACCGCCGTCTTTCCTCGCGACAGATACAGGCGGACGGCCTCGATCCCCGCGCCGGTCAGCCCGCTGACGGCGACCACGGGCACTCCGGCCGCGATCGTTTCGAGCTCCGCTTCGAACGGGTCAGGGTTGTTGATATCGACCTTGGTCAGCACGATCACCGGCGCCGCCCCGCTCTGGTAGGCGACGGTCAAGAGCCGCTCGATGCGGCGCAGGTTGAAATCGGTGTCCGCGGAGGTGGCGATGAAGACCAGGTCCACATTCGCGGCGATGACCTGCGCGGCCGTCTCTGAGCCGGGCGCCTCCCGGGTGATCGCGGACTGCCGCGGCAGCACGGCACGAATCTCGGCCGCGTCGGGTGTGTTTCGAAGAGCCACCCAATCGCCAACCGCGACCAGGCGGGCCTCGCGGAGTGCGCTCCCCAGCGTGGCCAGCGGCGCGGACCCGGCGAGTTGCACGAGGAATTTGGTGCCGTAATCGGCCGCCAGCCGCCCAGGCTCAATGCCCTCGTCATCGAGGACATCGAATGCCGACGCGAATCGTTCGTTCCAGCCGAGCTCGTCCAGCTCGGCGCGGTCGTCTGAATTCAAGCTGAGAACCTCCCTAATGTGTGGGTAACGGCAAACGGCGTCAGCCCTTCGCCGGGGAGGCTATTCGCGGGTTTGGCTAGAGCAGCCCCGGGAAGGTGGGCGCCACGCAGGCGCGACGCACAGGGATCGCAGCCACTTAGACCTCACCTCCCGATCGAAATTTGGAGGCCCCGAGTCTATCACGGCCCCTCGTCAGGAGAGAAGCAAGGGTGCAAGACGCCGAAGATCCGCGGTGGGAGCGCGGTTAACCGTCGGCATGAGGACGCTCAACGCGACGTGGTCGGCGCCGGCGTCGCGGTGCCGCCGCAGTTTGCGGGCGATTTCCTCGTCGTCGCCCCATGCGACCATCGCGTCGAAGAGCCGGTCGCTGCCGGGCGGGGTCAGCTCGTCGTCGGACCAGCCCAACCGAACCAGGTTGTTGCGGTAGTTGGGAAGCAGCAGGTAGGTGCGCATATAGATGTCACCCGTCGGTCGGGCCGCCTCGCGGGTTTTGGCGAAGACGACGGCCTGTTCGGGAGCCAGCAACGGGTCCGGCCCGAGGATTCCGCGCGCCTGGCCCGTGTGCTCGACCGGAACGAAATACGGATGCGCTCCGGCGGTTCGCTCACCCGCGAGCTGCAGCATTTTCGGTCCCAGGGCGCCCAGCACGATGGGTACGGGCGAATTTGGTTCTGGCGCTCGGTATGCGGCCTGCTCCATCTTGTCGAGATTGGCCCGCATCGCCGTCAAGGGCCGTTGGTAGTGATGGCCGCGATCGGTTACGAGCCCAGCGTGGCTGACCCCGATACCCAGCACGAATCGATTCGGCCAGGCTTCAGCCAGCGCCCGGGCGCCATTCATCATGGCGGTCGGGTCGCGCGCCCAAATGTTGGCGATGCCGGTCGCAACCTTGATTCGGCTGGTCGCCGCGAGGATGATGGCCGAGGCCGCAAAGGCCTCACGGGCGAAGGATTCGCCGACCCAGATGGCGCCGAAACCCATCTCTTCGACCTCGGCCACGGCGCGTCGTAGGTCAGGCGCCCGCAGGAACGCCATCGAGCCAAGCCAGGCGCCGGCGCGGCCGACGTCTACGCCCGCGCCGGTTGTCGTGTGTGCTCCTTGATGAAGGCCAGCACCTTGCGCCAAGCGTCTGCCGAGGCATCCTTGTGCTGTTCGAAGCTGCGGTCGAAGAACGAATGCGGCGCGCCCTCGTAGACCACCATCTGGTGAGGAACGCCGGCATCGGTGAGCTCTCGGTCGAACTGGGCGAAATCCTCCTGGGTGGTGGCCTGGTCGTTGCCGGCAAGGAGCAGCAAGAGTGGCGCGCGCATTTGCGGGATGGCATCGCGGGCACGGGACGGGATCCCGTAGAAGCCGATCGCACCCGCAAGTCCGGGCTGCGCCGCGGATTGTCGCCACGACTGGGCGCCGCCAAAACAAAAGCCGACCGTGAACACCGACTCGACCGAACCCCCGGCCTTCGAGCGCAAATAGTCGATGCCGGCGGCCACGTCGGCGGCGATCGTTTCGGGCTTCGTCTGGCCGATGTGGGCGCGATAGTCGAAATCGTCCCCTCGATCGGACATGCCGGCGGTCCGGCCGAGGTAATCGATAGCGACCGCATCGACGCCAGCCTGCGCGAAGCGGCGCACCAGGTCTTTGTAAAACGGGTGCACACCGCGCGGATCGGGGACGACGACGACGCCGGCCCCGGCGGGTGTCGCGGCTCGGGCCGCATAGGCGTTGAAGCGATTGCCATCGGCGGCGGTCAGCACCAGGTCGCCTTCGTCGGTTAAGCCACCCATGATCGGTGGGAGCGGAGGTCTGGCCTCGTCTGTGTAGCACATAGCGACCATTGTGCCGCCCCGGTGTGCTGCCGCGTCGTCATCGAACGTGAAGGGAAGCGCGGATCGGGCGCGTCATACCGCCCGTGCTGACCGCTCGGATCGCGGCGACGCTCGATCTGGTCTTTATTCCGGGACCGCGCTTGATCGCCTCCGTCACGGTCGTCGTCCTGATCGGCATCGTATTGGCGTTCCGGGAGGCCCTGCTCGACGGCGCCGGGTTCATCTGGGAGCTTATCGCCAGGGGGAAGGCGGCGAGCGCCCGGTCGGTGAGCCCACCCCTTGATGCGGTCGCGGCCGCCCTCGAGCAGATCCGCCAGCGCGACGCCTCGTTTACGAGGGACGGATTCCTCCAGCAGGCCAGCCAGACCATTGTCCAGGTACAGCGCGCCCGCACCGAGCTGACGCCCGAGCTGGTACGCGAACGCCTGACCGATGCGGCGTGGCTACAGCTGAGCCGTCAGGTCGGGCAGGCGGGTGTATGGCGAGAGCGTGTGGTTCCCACGACGGCCGTACGATCCGTTGAGGTCCTCAATGCGCGGTGCGAGCCGAACCAGGACGTCATCACCGTCCGCTCGGCATCGGTGGAGGACTCGGCGCGGAGCGCGGCCATCGAAGCGTCTCGACTGGTTCGAGAAACCATCGAGGACTGGACCTTTGGTCGCGTCCGGCCGACAGCCGCGGATGGATTGCCCCCAGGGACTGCGGGCCCATGGCTACTCAGCCAGACGCGTCAGGTCGCGGCGAACCTGGTGACCAAGTCTTCTGCGGCCTGAGACACGCTCTGGACCGGGCTCCCTGAGATCTGGACGAGGAGACCGGGCGCGCGTCGCGCCCGGTCCCTGGGGAGGGGAACGCCTTACTCGCCCCCGTCGAACTGGCAGCAGCTTTCGCTTGAGATTGTTGAGCATCATGTGTATTCACCTCCTGGTGCCTTTCCGGCTCCGTCGAGCCTCGGTTTTGAGCCTAGGGGCCTCGGCTGAACCCGCCATAAAACGAGAGTGCGAATTCGATTTATGATGGAAGGACTGATCAGTTCGCCTGGGGGGTAACAGGATGTCCACCGCCGTCAAGGCGCCGCCGACGACCACCGCCCGCGACAGCCAGTCGCCCGTGCTCGTCGCCATGGCCGACACCTTCATCGGAGGCATGGGTCATCCGGGTTCCCCCATCCGGGTCGCCGCCTCGATGGACGAGACCTTCCGCCGCCTCCCCTCTGAATCCGACCGGCGCCGGCTTCGCTTCATTGTCGGCGTCCTCGGCCGTCGGTCTGGCACGTTCCTTCTGACCGGGCGCCCGGTGCCGTTTCATCACTGGTCGCGAGAGCAGCGCGTTAGCGTCATGTCGGCCTGGTCGACCAGCCGGCTGGCCTTTCGCCGGCAGCTCTTTCAGGTCTTCAAGCGCCTCTCGCTGCTGGCCTTCCTTGGCGACACGGAAGACGACGGCACCAATCCGGTCTGGCCGGAGATCGGCTACCCGGGGCCGGTCTCGGCGCCGCCCGCAACGCCCAAGAGCATTCGGACGACCACGCTCGACGGCGACACGACACTCAACTGCGATGCGGTAGTGATCGGATCCGGTGCCGGGGGCGGCGTGGTGGCGGCGGAGCTCTCGGCGGCCGGGAAGGACGTGATCGTGTTGGAGGAGGGCGGCTACTACAACGAGGCCGATTTCAACCAGCTCGAACTCGACATGATGCGCAAGCTCTATTACCAGGGCGGGTTCGCCGCCACCTCGGACGCGGCGATCGCGCTGATCGCCGGCGGCTGCCTCGGCGGTGGCACCGTCGTCAATTACACGACGAGCTTCCGCAGTCCCGACTGGCTACGTGAGGAATGGGCGAATCACTATGGGCTCACCGCTTTTGCCACCGATGAGTACACGGCCTCGATGGACGCCGTGTTCGAGCGGCTCGGGGTCAACGCCGCGCACAACCGGGTCAGTGCGCGCGAGCGAGTGCTGGAACGCGGCATGCGGAAACTCGGCTGGCACGCTGCCTACATGCCGCGCAATGTCCAGGGGTGCACGCAGGATGCCAACTGCGGTTTCTGCGGCTACGGCTGCCAGAGCGGTGCCAAGCAATCGACGCTCAAGACCTATCTGCTCGACGCTTACCGGCGGAGGGCCCGCATCATCGTCAACTGCAAGGTCGACCGAGTTTTGATCGAAGACGGGCGGGCCGTCGGCGTGCGCGCAACGGTGCGCCAGCCCGAGATGCCGGCCTGGACCTTGATCGTGCGCAGTCGCGCCGTGGTCGCGGCCGCGGGCGCGATCGAGACCCCTGCCCTACTGCAGCGCTCCGGCGTGCGATCGCCCGCGATCGGGCGATGGCTCCGCCTCCATCCGGGCATCGCGGTCCTGGGTGTGTTCGACGAGACGCTGCGACCGTGGGAAGGCAGCCTCCAGGCGGTCTATTCGGATGAGTGGATCAACCTCGATGGTCGGTACCACGGCGTAAAGCTCGAGTCCGGTCCGATGCACCCCGCGATCCTGGCGCACGCGATTCCGTGGCGGGATCCGACCCAGTACCGCCGCCTGATGCGGTTGCTGCCCAACATGTCCGTGCTCGCGCCGCTGGTCCGCGACCACGGCGGTGGGCGCGTCACGGCGAAAGACGGAGCCGCCCGCGTCGATTATCGACTGGGGGCCAACGACCTGGCGGACATTCGACGCGGCATCCAGGCGGCCGTCCAGATCATGGAGGCCGGGGGCGCGCGGGAGATCTTTACGGGTCAGAGCGCCTATATCGCATTCAAGCCGGGCCAGCGTGGCGGCATCGAGGCGTTCATGAGCGAGGTCGACCGCGGCGGCTACGGCCCGGGCCAGATGGGCTACTTCAGCTTCCACCAGATGGGCTCCTGTCGGATGGGCACTGACCCGGCCACCTCCGTCGTCGGTCCCGATCACCAGGCGCACGTGGTCAAGGGCCTGTTCGTCGCCGATGGCAGCGCGTTCCCCAGTGCGTCGGGCGTCAACCCCATGATCACGATCATGGCGATGGCCCATCGCGCGTCCCGCTTTATCGCGGCCGCCTGCTAAGCCCGTTGCAAGTAGCGATGCAGCGAGCGCTTCCCTAGACTTTTACCGAGATGCAGGCGGCGGTCCAGACCAAGCGGAGTCCGTGGGTCATCCTGCTCGTGCTCTGCCTTGGCTTTTTCATGATCCTGCTCGATCTGACGATCGTGAATGTGGCGATCCCGAGCATCATCGACGGCCTGCACGCGGGCCTCGACGAGATCCTCTGGGTTCTGAACGCCTACATCCTGGCGTACGCCGTCCTGCTGATCACGGCCGGCCGGCTGGGCGACATGTTCGGGGCCAAGCGGCTCTTTCTCATCGGGCTCGCCGTCTTCACGTTCGCCTCGATCGCCTGCAGCCTGGCGCAGAGCCCTGCCCAGCTGATTATTGCCCGCGTGATCCAGGGCGTCGGCGGCGCGATCCTGACGCCGCAGACGCTGAGCATTCTCACCAACATCTTTCCTGCCGACAAGCGCGGCGCCGCGTTCGGCATCTGGGGCGCGGTCGCCGGGGTGGCGTCCGTGACGGGCCCGACGCTGGGCGGCTTCCTCGTGACGAACTTCAGCTGGCAAGCCGTATTCTGGGTCAACGTTCCGGTCGGCATCGTCGCCTTCGTCCTGGGCATCTGGTTGCTCCCCGGAATCCGCCTCGGCCGCGAGCAGAGCCTGGATCCGGTTGGCGTCCTACTGGCCAGCGGCTCGCTGTTCGCCGTCGTCTTTGGGCTAATCGAAGGGCAGCGTTACCACTGGGGGACCTTTACGGACGTTGCGTCGATCGATGCGGCCGGCGGCCACTGGGGCCTGTTCAGCATCCCGAGCCTTTTCATCGCCAGCGCGATCCTGCTGGTGCTCTTCGTGCTCTGGGACCGGGCGCAGGAGCAACCACTGGTGCCGCTGTCGCTCTTCAGCGACCGCAACTTCACCGTCGGCAACGGCCTGGCGGCCATTGTCATGTTCGGGATGATGGGGCTCTTCCTCCCCCTGACGATCTTTCTGCAGTCTGTCCTCGGCTTCAGCGCGCTCAAGGCCGGACTGACGCTCGCTCCCATGCCGCTGACCTCGATGGTGATGGCTCCCCTGTCGGGTCGCGCGACGGATCGCATCGGCGGCAAATACATCCTGATGTTCGGTCTGACGTGCTTTGCCGCGGGCATGGGCCTCGTGGTGTTGGTCTCGTCGCTCAACGCCGGACCGACAACCTTCACGTTGCCACTGATCCTCGCCGGCGTCGGTCTCGGCTGTACCTTCGCCCCGATGACAACCGTGACCATGCAGCGGGTGAATCCGCGGCTTGCCGGCGCCGCATCAGGCCTGCTCAACACCACGCGTCAGCTGGGGGGCGCGTTCGGCAGCGCAGTCGTTGGCGCGATCTTGCAAACCCGGCTCGCCAACGAACTGGTCAGCCAGGCACAGGCACAAGCCGGCAGCTTGCCTCCCGCGTTTCGACTGCCGTTCTTGCAGGGCTTTGCCAAAGCCGCCGGCGGGGTGCTGGAGGTGGGACGCGGCCAGTCCGGTGTGCCGCTCCCGGCCGGCATTCCGGCTGCCGAGGCCAATCAGGTCCAGCAGCTCGCCCATGAGGTCTTCGCCCAGGCCTTCATCAACGCCATGCGACCATCGCTCGCCGTGCCGATCGGCGTATTGCTCTTCGGCGCAGTGCTGACGAGCGCCATCATCGGCCGTCGCACCCCATCCGCCCAGCGGGCCCCCGCGCCCGCCCCCGCTCCGGGCTAGATCCATGCCCACGCAGTGGTTGCCCCTGTTCCCCTTGAACGTCGTGCTGTTCCCGCACATGGCGCTGCCGCTCCACGTTTTCGAGCCGCGCTACCGGCAGATGATCGGGGATTGCCTCGAAGAAGGGCATAGCTTCGGCGTGGTGGCGATCCGCGAGGGGAGTGAGACCGGCCCTGCAGCGCCGTATGACGTGGGCACCCTGGCAAAGATCGTGCGCATCGATCGCCTGGATGACGGCCGCATGAACCTGCTCGTCACGGGAGCGTCGCGCTTCGAGATCGTGCAGACCGCGAACGATCGCCCCTACCTGCGCGGCCAGATCCGCATCATTCCGGAGGCGGGCGACGACCTGGACGCGTGCGTCCGACTCACCGAGACAACCGCCGTCACATTTCGCGAGTATTCGAACCTATTGCGTGAGCTCGTCGGCCGCCAGCCCGACGACGCCGAACCACCGACGGAGCCGGAGCTCCTTTCCTACCTGATCGCGGCGGCGCTCAACCTGCTGGTACCGGAGAAGCAATCACTGCTGGCCGAGGCGAGAACCGATAACCGCCTGTTGCTCGAGCAGCGATTCCTCAGGAAGGAGATCGTGTGGCTCAAGCAGATGGTCGCGCACGCCGGAACCGCCGCTACCATGCGGAGCTCCCTGAACTAGGCGTTTCCCACCCCTGCTCAGCGAGTCCGCCATGGCGCCCACGGAGGCCCCAGTACTGGCGAGCGGTCTTTGAGGATGTCCTCCATGCGCTGGCGAACACCAGGAAGAGCCTCGCGATGCGGGAGAACGTAGAAGCGTTGCTTGTGGATCGCATCGACGACCGTAGCGGCCATGTCGGCTGGCGGGCTCCCGGCCGCAACCAGGCTTCTGACGTACTCGATGGCGGCGGTTGCCTGCGGGGTCCGCTCGGGTTCGGTGGCGGGGTACTCGGCTGGACGGTTGCGTTTTGACTCGCTGATGTTTGTCTGCACCCAGGCTGGGCATAAGACCGAAACACCCACGTTAGCGTGACGTATCTGGAGCGACACCTGAAGGGACTCCGAGAGTGCCACGACGGCGTGCTTCGAAACGCTGTAGACACCCATCGAGCCTGGCGCAGACGTGTTCAGGCCGGCCATCGAGGCCGTGTTGACCACGTGTCCTTCCTCTTGTTCCAGGAGAATCGGAATGAAGGCGCGCATGCCATTGATGGCGCCCCAGAGGTTGACACCCAATACCCATTCCCAATCCGCGCGTGTCATTTCCCAGAACGCCGCGCCTGACGTGGCGCCGACCCCGGCGTTGTTGCAGACCACATGGACGCCGCCGAACGCTTCCCGCGCCTGTTGAGCAAGCCGGTCCACCTGATCAGCCTTGGCCACATCGGTGGGGACCGCCAGCATCTCCGCTCCGGCGGAGCGCAGGGAGGTCTCGGCCCGGCGCAGCGGTTCGACCTCCACATCCGCAAGGACAACCTTCATCCCTTCCGCGGCGAACCGTTCGGCAAGAGCGAGGCCGATACCGCTTGCGGCCCCCGTGACGACCGCGACCCGACCTTTCAAGGATTTCATCGGATTCCCTCCCCGGCCTTGACGCCGACCCCTTCAGATTAGAGTGCGGCGGCGGAGCGCGCCCGCCTTAGCTCGTATGCAGGTCGACGACGAGCCGCCACGCATACCCACCGGTCGCCGGTAGGGTGAAGGCCGTCACACGCACGGGCCGTGCTAGGTCGATCGTGATCGTTCCGTCCGGCCCTTGCTGGACGCCGGGCTCGACCGCCGTCACGTGGTAGCTGCTGATGCCGTTGACCGGCGCGCCGGCGACATTCGTCTCTTTGAACGTGACCACCACATGCAGGTCATCGGGCCGGGTGATGATCATCGTCGGTAACCCACTCCCATGCATATCGAAGACCAAGCGTGTGTAGCCGGCCACGGCGGTCCCCGGACGGATGCGGAACATCGTGCCGCCGGTGACCCCGTTCCCCAGGGTGAAAAGCACGGGACCGGTCGAAGCCGAGACGGAGGCGGAGGCGGAGGCGGCTGGACTTGCGCTCGGTGAAATGGACGCCCGAACACTCGGGGAGGAGTGAAGGGATGCCGCCACCGTCGCTGCGGTCGAACTGACTTTGTGCGAGCTCTTGAACAAGCCGCCTTCGTAGAGCACCGCGGCGAGCAGGACGCACGCCGCCGCGCCAAGGCCGACCGCGATCCGCATCGCGGTATCCGGCTTTCGGGGTGGCGCCGCCGGCGCCGCCTCGCTCTCGTCATCGATGCCCATTGGCGGCTCTTGCGAAAAGACGACGTTGCTCGTCATCGGGACCGGTGCCGGGGATGCCTCGACGGCCGGCGCAAGCTGGGGCTCCGGCTCGCGACCCCAGTCGGTGAACTCGACTTGCCGATGCGAATCGACCGGGACTTCGCGCAGGGCCCCGGAGAAGATCTCCGGGCGGGCGGGCTGGGCGGGCTCGGGTTCAGGGGCTTGGTCCAGCGGCGCGACCTCGAACGATGCCAGCGGGGCAACAGGCTCCACGGGCTTCTCCGGCTGGGCGGGTTCGACCGTCTCGATCTCCTCGGGACGCGCCGCCATCATCGGATAGAGCGGCTCGGGCACGGGGGACAGTGGCATGGGATGGTCCTGCAAGGGCTCATCCCGGAAGATCTCTCGCTCCAGCTCGGTCAAGAGATCCGGGATGCTTGTGACCTCGGGCCGCCCCGGTTGTGGCAAGTCCTGGGGGATGGGAACGGACGACATCGGCTGCGGCGGTGCGACTTCGAACGATCGCGTGCCACCCTGACTGCGCAGGCGGTCCGGGATCGATAGGGCGAAGGCCTGGTCCATTGCCGCCGAGCCGACGGTCGCACTCGGCAGCCGGCCGACGCGCAACAGCATCTCGCGGAAATCCTCGACGCGCTCGCGGCAAGCCTCGCAGCGGCGCAGGTGGTCCCGCGCCCATTCGAGATCTTTCCCATCGAGGCGATCGTCGAGCACCGCGCTTGGCGATATGCGGGTGCAGCGATTTCGCTCAAAACTTGATGTAGTCATAGATCTCTCCCAGCTCCGCGCGGCTGCGGTCGAGTGTGTGTACCAGCTTGCGCGGCGCCACGTCGACCACGTCGGCGAGCTCGTCGTACGAGAGTTTCACGAAGTCGCGCAGCAGGATCATCGCGCGCGCGTCGAAGGGGAGCGCGGTCAGTGCCCGTTGCACCGTGTCGCGCCGCAACGCCCGGCGCGCCTCCGGTTGAGGAAAGTCCTGCAGGCTCACCTGGGTGCTTCGCTGCCGCCGGAACCAGCGGCGCGGCTTCAGCACCGAACGGCTGAGCTCGGTCGCGGCACGAAACACCGCGGCCCGCTTAAGTCCCTCGTCACCCTGATGCTGGCGCAGGCCGTCGGCAACCTGGCGAAACGCGGCGCAGGTGATGGCGGCGGCGCCGTCGATGTCATCGACGAGCCGGGCCACGTAGTTCAAGACGAGGGGGAAGTCCGAATAGAACTCGCGTTCTACGGACGCCGCCCGAGCGCTGAAAGCTGGCGCTTCGACGTGTACCTGATCCATTACTGGGACGGAGAGCGGATGCCTGCAGTCTAGTCAGGCCGCACCAATTCGTCAACTCGAAGTGAAATCATGGGCCGACGTCAACTCGGGGAGCGACCAGCTCGACGATGTCACCGATCGCGTAGAGCGCCGCCAGCGCCTCCTGATCCGCCCCAAAGAGCGCGGCCGGCATGCCGATATCGGCGACGAAGATTCGGCCGCCGCCGGATGCGCTCGCCAGTCCTGCCTTGGGTGCTGCCAGTGTCAGCGTGGCCGTGGCCCGCACGGCCGCCTCCGCCCCCGCGCCGGTATCCGCATCCATTCCCGAGGGCACGTCGATGGCCACGATCGGGCGGTCCGTTGCATTCATGGCCTCGATGATCGCGGGGGCCGGGTCGCGAAGCGGCAGATGGATGCCCGTGCCGAAGAGACCATCGATCAGGACATCGGCAGATGGATCGATGCCCTGGGGGGCGTCAACGATGAGGATGCCCAGGCGTCGCGCGGTCAGGGCGTGACGGGCTGCGAGGCTCGTTGGGTTGCGCGAGGGAACGATCGATGCGCTGACGACCGCCCCGCGCTGACGCAGGAAGCGGGCCGCGACCAACGCATCGCCGCCGTTATTGCCCGACCCACCGACCACAACCACGCGCTTGTTGCGGATGCCGTCCATGAAGGCGTCGACGAACCTCGCGATCTGCCAGCCGGCGACTTCCATCAGCTGGAGTGGCCCGATGCCGAGCGTCGTCAGGGCCTCCGTGTCGGCCTGGCGCAGCGCGATCGAGGAAATCGTGCGTACCTGATCCCAGCGGACCACTGGCCAGGTCACGTGACGAGCAGCGTTTCGCCCGGTGCGACGTGCAGACGCGCGGCGGCCGATCCCTCACGTAACGCAAACTCGATGCGGCCACTGCTACCGACCAGGGCCACGAGCTCGTTGGGCTGCGCATCCTCATAGGTTTCGACGGTCCGGACGCGCGTCCCGTTGGCCGCCTTGATGCGCGCCAGCGCGCGGATCGGCAGATTGCTGATCACGTTGCCGAAGCGGTCGCAATGCAACGCTTGCGCCCGCCAGGCCTCACCCACCTTGGACGCCCATGCGTCCGGCAGGCGCACCGGCTCCGCCCGCCGCGGCCGGCCGACCTCGGCGAGCGCGGCACCGGCGGCCAGCCTCGCCGCCACCGGAGCGAAGACGTCGCGTCCATGAAAGGTCGGTGCGGCTTCGGGGGGTGTGGCCAGCTCGACGGTCTCGCTGATCGGATCGTTGAGAAACGTGAAGAGCCCGTTATCGGGCCCGACGAAGTAGTGCTCGGCCGCTTTGAACGCGATTGCGCTCCGTTCGGTGCCAACGCCGGGATCGACCACCGCGACGTGAACCGTCCCTGGTGGAAAGCTCCGCCAGGCGCTATCGAGGAGGAAGGCGCCCTGCAGGACCGCGAAGGGCCGCACGCCGTGGGTGACGTCGACCAGCGCGGCCTTCGCGTACGCAGAAAGGATGGCGCCCTTCATGGCGCCGACGTAGGCGTCCTCCAGCCCGAAGTCGGTCAGCAGCGTCACAATGCCGCTCGGCTTCATGCCGCCATGCTATCGGCTCGCGGCTGCCGGTAACTGAGCCTGGACAAAGAAAAGGAGCCGCCCGACGGGCCGGCTCCTTTTCAGCCTTTACGGTTTAGTAATCGGGCATCGAGGGCGCGGGTGCGGACTGCTTCTTCTCCGGAATGTCGGAGACAAGCGCCTCGGTGGTCAGCAGCATCGCGGCAATACTCGCCGCGTTCTGCAGCGCGGAACGGGTGACCTTGGTCGGGTCGATGATTCCGGCCTTCACCATGTCGGTGTACTCGCCCTTGTTGGCATCGAAGCCCTGGCCCTTCGGCAGGTTCCTGACCTTCTCTACCACCACGGAGCCTTCCCAGCCGGCGTTGTTGACGATCTGGCGCAGCGGCTCCTCGAGCGCGCGGCGGACCAGCGCAACACCAGTCGCCTCATCGCCCTCGAGCTTGAGGTTGTCGAGTGACTTCTGGGCGTGTACCAGGACGGCGCCACCGCCGGGCACGATGCCCTCCTCGACCGCGGCGCGGGTGGCAGACACAGCGTCCTCCATCCGGTGCTTCTTCTCCTTGAGCTCGGTCTCGGTCGCGGCGCCAACCTTGATGACGGCGACACCACCGGCCAGCTTGGCCAGGCGCTCCTGGAGCTTCTCCTTGTCCCAGTCGGAGGTCGTCTTCTCGATCTCGGCCTTGATCTGGTTGATGCGTCCCTTGATCGTGTCAGGCTTTCCGGCACCTTCGACGATCGTCGTGTCATCTTTGGTGATCGTCACGCGCCGAGCCTTGCCCAGCTGGTTGAGCTGCACCGAATCGAGCTTGAGCCCGAGCTCCTCCGAGATCACCTGGCCGCCCGTGAGGATGGCGAGATCTTCCAGCATGGCCTTGCGGCGGTCACCGAAGCCCGGCGCCTTGACGGCGACGGCGGTGAACGTGCCGCGCAGCTTGTTGACGATCAGGGTGGCCTGCGCCTCGCCCTCGACGTCCTCGGCGATGATCAGCAGCGGCTTGCCGCTCTGCACGACCTTCTCGAGGACGGGCAGCAGATCGGCGATCGCCGAGATCTTCTTGTCGGTGATCAGGATGTAGGGATCCTCGAGGACCGCTTCCATCCGCGTCGCATCGGTGACCATGTAGGGCGAGATGTAGCCCTTGTCGAACTGCATCCCGTCGACGAGCTTGAGCTCGTCCTCGATCCCACGGGATTCCTCGACGGTGATGACGCCGTCTTTCCCGACCTTCTCCATCGCGTTGGCGACCATGTCGCCAATCTTCGGGTCGCCCGACGAAATCGTCGCCACCTGGGCGATCTTCTCGCGATCGGAGATCTGGACCGACTGCTCCTTGATGGCCTTAACGACTTCGTCGACGGCCTTCTGGATGCCGATTTTCAGGAGCATCGGGTTGGCGCCGGCGGTAACGTTGCGCAACCCCTCGCCGATAATCGCCGCGGCCAGCACCACCGAGGTGGTCGTGCCGTCACCGGCGACGTCGTTCGTCTTGCTCGCGACTTCCTTGACGAGCTGCGCGCCCATGTTCTCGAAGGCGTCCTCCAGCTCGATCTCCTTCGCAATCGTGACGCCGTCGTTCGTGATCGTCGGGGAACCGAATTTCTTGTCGAGTACGACGTTCCGGCCCTTGGGGCCGATGGTAATTCGAACGGCGTCCGCGACCTTGTCAACGCCGCGCTTCAGGGCCGAACGGGCCTCGGCGTCGTATGCCAGTTGTTTCGCCATTGATCGTCCTCCTTCCTGCTAATGATGAGTGAGCAAACAGCCAGTATTTACGAGGCGGTAAGCTCCACGATTTTAGCACTCCTAGGCGGCGAGTGCTAGCGCTCGACCGCCTCGAGCGCCAGCCGGAGAGGGCCTCGGTAGAATGAGGCGTCGCCTCGGCGGCTCCTCCCCATGAGAATTCCTGGTTCCAAACCCGCCCCCCGGCGCGTCGGCCGGGCGATGGCCTGGGGCGTCGCCATCGGTGTGGGGGCTGTCGTGCTCCGGGAGCTGGTTCGGCCCCGGGAGCAGCCGGCTCGCCTGATCGACTGGGCGCGGGTGGAGGAGATCGCGCTGGCCCGATGCGGCGAGCCGAAAGACGTCCCGGCCGATGCGGCCACGGACCAGACCTATCAGCAGATTGCCGCGCAGCTGGAGCCCCAGCTCGGGCAGGCCCTGGGGCCCGGTACGGCCGCCGCCGGCAGCCGGGTCTATCCGGGATTGGCCGCGGTCGGCCGCCGGCAGTGGGTGCGCTTCAACATCCGGATCTTCCGGCAGATGTTCGAGCCGCTCGAGGGACTGCAGCAGCTGATCCCCGGGTCGCTGATCCTGAGCTTCGGCCAGAAGGGCCTGACCCGGTACCTCGGCCTGATGCTGGGGCTTCTGGCCCGCCGGGTCCTGGGCCAGTACGATCCGGCGCTGCTGGGCAGGGAGCCGGTGGAGACCACCTCGCTGATCCTGGTGGAACCGAATGTCCAGGCCTGGGCCCAGAAAGACCGGCTGCCGATCGACGAGCTTCGACGCTGGCTCGCCATGCACGAGATGACGCATGCCTGGGAGTTCAAGGCCCACCCATGGCTCCAGGCGTACCTCGAGGGACTGCTCAAGGAGGTGCTGGTCGGGAGGCTGGGCGATGGGCACCGGCCGACCCGCCTGGAGTTGATCCGGACCCTGACTGTCGGGGTCGGACAGCAGTGGAAAGCGATCTCCAAGCTCCAGGCGGTGATGAGCCTGCTCGAGGGCTACAGCAACCTGGTGATGAATGAGGTCGGGCGCCGCGAGCTGCCGCATTTTGCTCTGCTGGAAGGCGCCTACCGCCGGCGCCAGGAGCAGCGGACGCCGCTCGAGCGCGCCTTCCTTCGCCTGACGGGGCTGGAGATGAAGATGCGTCAGTACGTCATCGGCGAGAAATTCTGTCGCGAGGTCCGCGATGCGGGTGGGCACGAGCTGCTGGCCCGCGTCTGGGAGGGACCGCAGTGGCTGCCGACGATGGCCGAGATCCAGCGGCCCCAGCTGTACATCGACCGCGCCAGGGTGCGATGAGAATCGCCGCCGCGCTGGCGGTGGCCGTTGTGCTCGGCGCCTGTGCGGGGGAGGTGGCACCCGGTGGTCCCTCGCCAACCAGCTCGTCCCTACAGGCCCAAGTCGCCGCTTCGGAGCTGGTCGTCGGTACACAGCAGCGCGTCCCGATTGGCATTCTCGACCACAACACGCCAGTCGGCGACGCCACCGTGCACGTCAGCGCCTTCTTGCTGCAGGGGACCACTCGCGTCGCTAAGGGTGAGTCCGACGCGCCCTTCAAGGGCGACGGTTTGCAGGGCGGCGGCCTCTACGTGGCGCACCTGACCTTCGATAAAGCCGGCGACTGGGGCGTCGAAGTCACGGCCTCCCGGCCCAATGGCGCGCATCTGAGCGTGCAGCTTCCGATGAATGTTTTGCCGTTGCCCGTGGTGCCTGGGGTGGGCCAGCCGGCGCCGCTGACGCGCAATCCAACCGCCAGGGATGTCGCCGACGTGGAGACCATCGACTCCGGCCGGCCACCGGACGACATGCACCAGCTCTCGATCGCCGATGCGATCCAGCAGCACCGGCCGGCGCTTGTCGTGTTCGCCACCCCGGCGTTCTGCACCAGCAACACTTGCGGACCTGAGGTCAAAGTGGTCCAGGGTCTCGAACCGGCCTACCGAGACCGGCTTGCCTTCATCCATGTCGAGATCTACAGAGACTTCAAGCCGGATCCTTCCAAGAAGCAGCTGGCACAGGCAGTCATCGACTGGCGTCTACAGACCGAGCCGTGGGTCTTCTTGATCGATTCCAAGGGCGTCATCCAGTCTCGCTTCGAGGGCGCGACGGCGAGCGATGAGCTGAAAACCGCGATCGACCAGCTGCTCCATTAGCAGGTTCCGCCTTTACATTTCCTTACGCCGCCGTCGGCGGTCTGTTGCCTTCGCGGCATTCGATCGGTGATACGGTCGCGGCGACATGGCAGACATGATGTTCGACCTCGTGTGCCACGAGTGCGGGCGCCGGGACCAACGGCGCTGGGAAACTCGAAAGAGCGTGACCGCGACCTTCTGTCCGTCGTGCAAGCACGGCATGTCCGTGGTGGGCATCGCCTTCTTCGAGCCAGAGAAAGCCGCCGCCTAACGTCGCCAAGCTGGCGCGTTGGGCCGGATCAGTCCACGTCCGCGAGCAGCTGACCTTCCTGGACCGTCTGGCCCTCTTTCACGTGGATCTTGGTTACCCGTCCGGCGACGGGGGTGTTCACCGGGATCTCCATCTTCATCGACTCCAGGATCATCAGCGTCTCGTCGGCCCCCACCTGCTGCCCTTCGCGGACCACGATCTTCCAGAGGTTGCCGGCCAGCTCGGCCTTCAATTGCATAGCCGCCAAGATACCGGGATTAGGCGGCCGCCGGTGGTTGAGCTCTCGACGTGAGGGCATCGCGCAGCGCCTCGAAGGTTTTGTGTGTCTTGGCGCCTCGCTGACCGGACCAGAAGAAAACCCCGGGGTCGAATCCGGCCAGCTCCTGTTCCGCCGATTCCGTCGCGTAGGTGAACACGATGGCCTCTGCTTTCGCCCTCAGGGCCATGGGCTCCTTCTCCCGATAGGCGATGGCCTGGATTCGCGCCCGAGGGATGGTGAACACTTGCTGTCCGTCCGTGATGAGCAGGCGCGCTTCCGTGACCACAACAGACGCGTCCGCCATTTCCGGAATCGCGCGGCCGAAGAAGAGACGAGTGCGATAGAGCAGATGTTCATTCGGGGCAAGAAAATCCGGCGACGCGATCAGTGCTTCGGCGTCGCGCGGGGACGTCAGGCGGATCAGCTGTGGCCAGACGGCGTCGTCGGGGCCCGCACTCGCCGCCTTGAGCCAGACGGTTTCGACGGGCCCCTGAGTCTGCGCGGCGATAGCGTTGGAGCTGGATCCGACGGGTCGCGCCGGAGCTGGGTGACGCCACATCCTCTGCGCCTTAAAGACGGAGCCGGCGCCCAGCAGCATCAGGCCCAAGCCAACCGGCACACGCCAGGCACCGGTGGAAAAGCCCAGAACCAGACCACCGGTCAGTGCCGCGGTATACGCTCCCGCGGCCAGCAGCGTGACTGAGGTGACGGTTGACGGGCTCTTCTTTTGTTTGCTGCCGAGTAATTGGACAAGACTGGCCGTAGCGGCTAGGCCCGTAAATGCCAGGAATTTCGCAAGCGCAATTGTCGTCGACCGGCTGAGCGCGAGGATGGTCTCAAGCCCGTGCATCTGCAGACTCGACTAAGGTGACGCCGACGCAGCGATAACCTTGCAAATTGGCCCGTCCGATGGCGGCCGCCTAGATCTTTTGCAACTCGGGTAATATGTCGACGATTTGCGCAAGAAACGTAGCTACCCTAAGAAACGCGGCGGCCCCACCACGCTGCGCCCCGGCATTGACACGCTGGAGGTCAAGGAAACCCCGGCCGACAAAGAAGAAACCATTGAGATGGACGCCGAGGTGGTCGAGCCGCTGCCCAACGCGATGTTCAAGGTGAAGCTCCAGACCGGACAGACCATTCTCGCCTATACCTCGGGGAAGATGCGGAAGTTCTACATCCGAATCTTGATCGGCGACCGGGTCCGGGTTGAGCTGTCCCCCTACGACCTGACGCGCGGGCGGATTACCTTCCGCTACAAGTAGCCGCCACCCGGCCCTCCCCCGGAGGGGGAGGAGAATATCGCTACCGATGGCCTGGCTTTACCTCGTGATTCTGTTGGTGCTGGCCGCCACCCTCGTGGTGGCCTACCGGGTGCTCGGAACCCCGTCGCGCCTCGTACCGCGCGACTACGATCTCGTCCTTGCCGATATCGAGAGCAGCGTCGCGCGAGCCGCCAATCGGCTCCGCCGGGCGCTCGACGCTGGACCCGAAAGGCCGTTAGAAGACGAGGCGACCGCGGCTCGCAAGATCTTCCAGACCGGGTACTACCAGACGCTGCGGCTACGCCCCTCGAGCGGACCGGATCTGTCGGCTGATGCGCGCGCCGCGCTCGGCCGCGCGTGTGAGGCCTACGAGTGGGCCAGCCGGATGATCGGAAGCGAGAGCGTCCACAACCCCCTGGTGCTGGACGCGGCTCGGCGCCTGATGGACGCGGGGGACGCGGCCCTCACGCAGGTCGCGCGCGAGCTGCCGCCGCTGCCGGATGCACCTCGCGGAAATACTGCACCGTAGCGTCCAGGCCGGCTGGGAGGCTCGTCTTCGACTTCCAGCCCAGCGCCTTCTCGATTTTCCGAGCGTCGACCACTGAGCGCCGCTGCTCGCCTGGCATGGGAGGGCCGTGCTCCTCCTGCTGGTTGCTACTGGTAAGACGTTTCAACAACTGGAAGATGGTCGAGATGTCCGTCTCGATCCCCGTGCCTACGTTGAATGACCCCGCCGCGTCCGAGACGAGCGCGCGAGAATTCGCCTCCGCGACGTCGCCCACGTACACGAAATCGCGGGTCTGCTTGCCGTCGCCGTTGATGCGGGCCTTCTCTCCACTGAGCAGCCGCTGGGCGAAGATGGCGACGACCCCCGCTTCGCCATGTGGATCCTGTCGCGGCCCGTAGACGTTGGCATAGCGGAGCGCGGCGTACGAGAGCCCATGCATGGCGTGAAAGGTCCGCAGGTAGACCTCAGCAGCTAGCTTGGATGCGCCATAGGGTGACACGGGCAGCGTGGGATAGTCCTCGGGGGTGGGCGTGACGTCGGCATCGCCGTAGAGAGCACCGCCGGTGGACGCGAAGAGGAAGCGGCGGACCCCATGATGCGCGCTGGCCTGGAGGAGCGCCGCGGTCCCCAGCACGTTGACGCTGGCGTCGAAGACCGGGTCCTCGACGGAGCGGCGAACGCTGGCCTGCGCGGCCTGGTGGACGACGGCTTCCGGCCGCTCGATGCGGAACAATTCGTCGATCCAGGGCGAGTGCAGGTCCATCTGGTAGAAGCGTGCGTTCGGTTGCAGATGCTCTACGTGCCCGGTCGACAGGTCGTCGAGGATGACCACGTCGTGGCCATCCGCGACCAGTCGGTCGGCGACATGCGAGCCGATGAAGCCCGCGCCTCCGGTGACGAGGACCTTCAACGCCGGTGACTCAGGAGGAAGACGACCAACCCGACGACGATCAGGCTCCAGTAGCTGATCAGGCGGTCGAGGATCGCGACGGAGAGCGCCTGCGAGGCGGTCAGACCAAAGAACACCAGCACGGCGATGATGCCCCCTTCCACCAGCACGAGTCCCCCGGGCAACGCGGGGATGGTGGTGAGGAGGGACGCAACCAGGGCGATGAACATGATCTGCGCCAGGCTGAGGGAGATGTGCAGCGGCAGCGCCTGGACGACGAGGAAGAGGCGGGCGGACTCGGCAGTCCAGACGAGCACGGTAAGGCCGAGGAGGAGAGGGAGCCGCCCGGCAAACGCGCTCAACAGTCCGTGCTTGAACCGGGTGGCGCGCTCGCGAAGGCGCTCCGGAAGGAAACGCGACAACCGGCCCTCGCTGTAGCGGATCAGCAGCAGACCCACGATCAACCCGGCGGCGATGACGAGCCCGACGATGAAGGCGGGGACGAAGCGTTCGGGGACCGAGGCGCGAAAGCTGATCAGGCCGCTGACGATCAGCAGGCTCATCAGTACCAGGAAGTCGAGCGCGCGCTCGCTGAAGATCGTGCCCAGGCCCTTCGATCCGGAGACCTCGGTCTGCTGTCGCAGCAGGTAGGCGCGGTAGAAGTCGCCCATCTTGGCGGGGAGGACGCAGTTCGCGAACCAGGCAAGGATGATGATGTGAAACAGCTCGCCGAAGCGGTTGTTTTCCCCGGTGTTGCGCAGCAGGATTTCCCAGCGGACGGTACGGACGACGAAGGAGAAGTAGAAGGCGGCAAACGCCAGCGCGTAGAGGAGCAGGTTGGTCTGGCTGATCGCCCGCAGGCTCTCGCCGTAGTCCAGCTGGACATGGGTCAGGACGACGAAGAGGACGACAGCCAGGATCCCGAACGAGATCAGGGTGCGAGGATCGAGGAGCCGCTCGCGAAGCGCGGACCGCGGGGCCGCCGCCTGCGGCGGGACGGCCGCCGGTTCCATCTTGGGTTTCAACATATCAGGGACCGGCCGCCCGGAATCGCGCTATTCGGCGATCTTGCGGCGGCGGAGGATCCGCTCGAGTAACGGCATCTTGTGCCGTGGCTTGCCCGCCGGGCCGTACTGGCGCCGAACCTGCTCCTGCTCGCGTGCCTCCAGGATGCGGGGCACCCAGTCGGACTCGAGCATCGCCGGCTCGCCGCCCTCCCAGGTCTTCAGGTAAAAGATCCCCTTCAGGGCCGTGAATGGAATCGCCAGGTCCTTGACCTCGCTCTGGTCGGGCGACACAAGCGAGAGGGTCACGCCGTAGCGCGAGGTGCGCAGCTGGCGGTCGCTGTAGCCGCGCAGCACTTCGTGGTCCACGAAGTGGATCGCGATCCGCTGGTAGCGGGCGATGTCGACGGCACCCGACGGCGCACGGGAGTCGAGGAGGACGTATTTCAGGCTGCTGAGCGGGACGAAGGCGCCCCGGTTGTTGGTGCCGAGATTGTGAACTCGCGTCTCGACGACAGGCGTATCCAACTCCCGCTTCGGCGGGTCCCCGTGCAATGTCTCGCCGTCGAGGAAGCAGTAGATGGCGTGCGGCACGTTTCCCGCATTGTAGGGTCTGCCTGGGGGTAAGGGTGAGTCCGCTTCCCGCGTCCTGTTGTCCGTTCAGCGATTACAATCGCGGCGGCTTGCCCTCGCTCAAAGTGCATGGCGCCGTGACCGCGGCGCTGGGCCTCTCATTGCTGACGGTGCAGCCGGCGCAGGCGGCCGGCAACCTCACGCTGCCCTTCGGGATCCCGAACCCACGCATCACGTCCTGGATGGATCACCATTACCCGACTCGCGAGCAAGACGGGATCATGATCCGCTTCGATGGCGCCACCGGCTACGCTTACGATGGCCACCGCGGCACCGACTACGCCGTGCCGTCCAATACGCCGGTCGTGGCCGCCGATGACGGGACCGTCATCTACAGCGAGTGGAGTGACAGCGGGGGCTTCGGCGTGGTCATCGACCACGCGAACGATCGCACCGCCTACTTCCATAACAATCAGCTCTTCGTCTACCCGGGACAGCACGTGTCCCGCGGTCAGCTGATCGCGCTCAGCGGCAGCACCGGGAACTCGACCGGGCCGCACGTCCATTTCGAGGTACGCGACCTGCTGACCCCGTGGCACTCCATCGACCCATACGGCTGGACCGGGCGGGGACCAGATCCGTGGAGCTGGGACGTGGGCAATTTATGGCTGAACAACACGCCGGTACCGTTCCTGCTGCCGCTCGCCTTTCCGGGCGGGGCGCACTGGGATTACTGGTACGGCAGCGACGGTCCGCCGCCGCCGGTCAGCTGGCACCTGCGTGATGGCGGCCACGGGCTCGCCGGATTCGCGGCCCAATGGGATGGCGATCCTGAGGTGGCCGCGCCGCGCACCCAGGCCACGAGTGGGACGACGAAGGTACCCGGCCCGGGTTCGCACACCCTGCACATTCGCGTCTTCGACCGCGCGGGCACCAGCGCCGACATCACCTACCTATATCTATATGACGTCGACCCGCCCACCTCCGCGCTTCGGGTCGACCCGCCGCAAGGCAGCGCGCTGAACCTTCACTGGTCGGGGGATGACGGTCTTTCCGGCGTCAAGAATGTCGTTGTCGAGGTTGGCTCAGGCGGCCCTGCTTTCCGTCCTTGGTTCACGCAAAACACTGATCAGCCAGCGGCCGGCAAGTCGGTGGGGGCGCTCCGCTTCTTCGGCGACCCGGGCACCGCCTACCGGTTTCGGCTCACGGTGCGTGACGCGGCGCGGAACGCGGCACCTGCGGTCGTTCTCGACCAATCGGTTCCGGCGAGCGCCAGTTCTCCGCCAACCGCCGCGGATCGCGCCATCCTCGGGCCACTCCCGGCGCCGCCTGACGGCGCGCCGTCGGTAACGGGATTCAGACAGGAGCACCCGTCGGCGGATGGCGCTCTCCTGCTCGGCATGGATGCATCGCTGCGCAGCCTGGGCCACAACCGCGCGACGCCGTCTGTCGCGCCCACATCGCTGGCCGCGGCCGTCGACGTCGTCACCCTGCCATCTGGTCCGCTCCGCCTGCTGGCCGACGGCACCACCTGGGATAGCGCCGGCGCCGCCGGCCCGCGATTCGCCGTATCAATGCCCACGCGCCTGCTCGCCGCCAGCGATGGCACGGTCATGGCCGTCGATGCCCTGGGCGCCATTGTCGGGAGCGGGGCAAGCGTCGCCGCCGCCTTGCCCGCGGGCGCCAGTGTTGTCGACGCGGCGCTCTTCCCGGGGACCCATTCTGGGTTGGCGCTCGATAGCAGCGGCGCGGTGCACGCCTTCGGTGGCGCGGACGCGGCGCTGGCGTCCATCCCGACCGCGTGGACGCTGCCGGGTCAGCCGGCGGCGATGACCCTGGCCGGAACGGCACAGGCGCCGGCCGGCATCCTCACCGATGCGAGCGGCGACTGGCAAACCTTTGGCAGCATGCTGTTGCTGCCCGATGCGAGCTTCGGTGGTCCGGCCTTCGACCCGATGACCGGCCTACCGGTGCGCTAGCCGGCGACTCGAAGGGGCGCGGCAAACAAGCGGCGGACAGCCTCGACGGCGTAATCGACATCCTCGACTGACACGCCCCGGTGGGTGACCATGCGCCAGCGGTAGGAAGAAGCCTGGTCGAGCAACACGCCCGCCTCGCGACAGCGATCGATGAACGCGCTCGCGGTGAGCGGTGGACGGCAATCGCCGAAGACCATGTTCGTTTCGACCCTCGATAGGTCGATGTCGATCCCGGGCAGTCCCTTCAGGCCCTCGGCCAGGCGCCGCGCGTTGGCATGGTCCTCGGCCAGGCGATCGACCATCTCATTGAGCGCGATCAACCCGGCAGCCGCCACCACTCCGGCCTGGCGCATCCCGCCGCCCAGCATCTTGCGCATGCGGCGAGCGCGCTCGATGAAGTCGCTCGACCCGGCCAGCATGGAGCCGACCGGGGCACTCAGTCCCTTCGACAGACAGAACATCACCGAGTCGACGGGAGCAGTGAGCTGGCGAACGTCGATCCCCTGCGCGACGGCGGCGTTGAAGACCCGCGCGCCGTCCAGGTGGACCGGAAAGCCGGCATCGTGGGCGACGTCACTCAACGCGGCCGTCTGCTTCGGGCTCAGGCACGTGCCGCCTTTGCGGTTGTGCGTGTTCTCGACACAGAGAAGTCCCGTGAGCGGTTCGTGGAGGTCGGGCTGGCGGATCGCGCGACGCACCTGCTCTGGCAGAAGACGCCCATCCGGCGTGTCCAGCGGCCGGAGCTGAAGGCCGCCGACAACCGAGGCACCGGCAACCTCGTTCTGGAAGATATGGCTGTCGATCTCGAGGATGACCTCTTGTCCGGGCTGCGTGTGGCTGAGCAGGGCGCACAAGTTGCCCATGGTCCCGCTCGGTACGAAGAGCGAGGCCTCCTTCCCGACCATCTCCGCGGCCCGCTCTTGCAGCCGATGGATGGTGGGGTCTTCATCCCAGACGTCGTCGCCCACCTCGGCGGCGGCCATGGCCGCCCGCATCGATTCCGTCGGAAGTGTGAAGGTGTCGCTGCGCAACTCGACGGTGCGTGTCATCGTCCGTCCTATTTTCCCAGCTGCGCATAGATCAGCGGGCGCGGGGTGACCACCTGCGTGATGGCGAGTTCGGTCTGGCGCGAAATCTGGACCTGGACGCGGGTCTGCAGGCTGCTGGCCGAGAGGTCGGCGGCCGGTCCGAGTTGCTCCGGATCGCCGATGACGAGCAGGCTCAGCGGCGAGCTCACGGCGTGACCGTTGATCAACAGGGTGTTGCCCCGGCTTTGGACCGAGGTATTGCTGATGATGCGCTGGCCGTTGAGCGCGATCGCCTCCGCTCCGGCATTGCGCAGGTTGTTGAGCGCATCCTGCAGCTCGAAGTCCATGATCGTGCCGTCGATCCGGATCTGCAACCCGGGCCCGTGGACCGGCACCTCACCGTTGACCACGCGTAAGGTTGTGAGCTCCTTCTGGATCGCCTGGGCGTCCGCGCCGCCGGTCGTGAGCGCCGCGCGAAGCTGCGCCTCTTGCTGCGTCAGTGCCGCCCCCTGCTGGATCAGCTCGTTGTTGGCGCGGTTGAGGTCGTTGATCAGGAGCGCGACGCTTGTGTCGTCCTGGGCGGCCAGGGTGCGGGCCACCGCCGCCTGAGAGCGCAGCTGCACCACGAGGAGGAAGCCGAGCGCAATGGCGATCAGGCTGACGACGATCAGCCGCTGAGCCCGCGCGGTTCGTTCAGCCGAGCGGCTGCGCATACTTCACCAGGAAGGTGGCATCGAAGGCGGGCAGGCTGAGATGAGGGCTCCGCAGCCAGCTGAAGCCAAGCCCGTAGATGCGGCTGCGGCTCTTCAGCTCGGCGAGCTGGTCGGGGTTGCCGAGGCCGCCCGCCAGACTGGAGGGGTCGCCCAGGGCGGTCACGGTGTAGGGTCCGCTCAGCCGGCTGGCGTTGTTGACCAGGATGTTGACCCCGGCGTAGTGGAAGGCGGTGTTCGGCACGATGCGCTGGCCGTTGACGGCGATCGCCTCCGCCCCGCTCGCCCAGAGGACGTTCACGATGTCCTGCAGGTCCTGGTAGTGAATCGTCCAGCCGAGGGAACGGTCGGCGAGGTCGTTGGGGTCGGTGCCGTCGTGGAGCAGGATGGTGAGGCCGGCGCCGTGCAGCGCCGTGAGCCCGGCCGTGACCTTCTCATCGTCGAGCTGCGCCTTCACCTGCTGGACGGCGCTCGAACGATGGGCGCTCTCATCCTCGCCCGCCTTGACCTCTCCCTGGAGTGCCTGGATGCGTCCCTTGAGGGCCCGGTTCTGGTCCTCGAGCTGGTTGACGCTCTTGCGCAGGGCCTCGTCCCGGGCGAGGCGGTTGGAGGGCGGCAGTGGCTGGCTTCGGAACTGGGTCGCGGCGAGGCTGGTGACGAGGAATGTCGCAAGCGAAACGCTTGCGAGAACAGTCATCCGCGGCGTCACGGTGCCGTGTAGTGTAATGGGTGCCCGAACGCCCAGTTAGCCGAGTGGCCGGCATGCAACAGGCAGGAGGAACAATGGCTCAGAAAATAGAGGCGGTGCCGATGAGGGCATTCGCCGAGGCGTCACCGGACCAGGCGAATCCGTGGCTGATGGCCCAGCGCCAATTCGATATTGCGGCCGACGTCCTCGGCCTCGATCCCAACATGAGGCGCGTCCTGCGCGAGTGCAAGCGCGAGCTGATCGTCACATTTCCGGTCATGATGGACGACCACACCGTGCAGATGTTCACCGGCTATCGCATTCATCACAACATCGACCGGGGCCCCGCCAAGGGTGGGATCCGCTATCACCCGGGCGTGACCCGGGACGAAGTCAAAGCGCTGGCCATGTGGATGACCTGGAAGTGCGCCGTGGTCGGGATTCCGTATGGTGGCGCCAAGGGTGGAGTCGTCGTGGACCCGAAGAATCTCAGCCGCAACGAGCTCGAGAATCTGACACGTCGCTTCACGAGCGAGATCAGCATCGTGATCGGCCCGGACCGTGACATCCCGGCGCCGGACGTCAACACCAACGCCCAGATCATGGCCTGGATGATGGACACCATCAGCATGCAGGCCGGCCACTCCGTCCCGGCCGTCGTGACCGGCAAGCCGTTGGGGATCGGCGGCTCCGAAGGCCGCCCGGAAGCTACCGGTCGCGGCTGCATGTTGACCACGCTGGCGGCCCTGCGGCACCTGGGGATCCGCCCCGAAGATGCGACCGTCGCCGTCCAGGGTGTCGGCAACGTCGGTTACGTCACCGCCAAGCTGCTGGCCCAGGCCGGCTGCAAGGTGATCGCGGTCAGCGATTCCAATGGCGCCTGCTACAACGAGGACGGCATCGAGTTGGACGAGGTGGTGCGCGAGAAAGAGATCACCGGCCGGCTGCGGCAGAAGATCTGCAAGTTCATCAGCAATGAGGAATTGCTCGAGCTGCCGGTCACCGTGCTGGTGCCGGCCGCGCTCGAGAACCAGATCCATGCCGGCAACGCGCACCGCATCAAGGCGAAGGTGATTTGCGAAGGCGCCAACGGGCCGACCTCGCCGGACGCGGACGAGATCCTTTACAAGAAAGGTGCTTTCGTGATTCCCGACATCCTGGCGAATGCCGGCGGCGTCACTGTCTCCTACTTCGAGTGGGTGCAGGACCTGCAGGAGTTCTTCTGGGATGAGCACGACATCAACGAACGGCTGGAGCGGATCATGTTGCGCGCCTTCGACAACGTGCTGAAGGTGAGCCTGGAGAAGAAGGTCAACATGCGCACGGCGGCCTATGTGCTGGCCGTCGACAAGGTCGCGCAGGCGACGACGATCCGCGGCATCTATCCCTGATCGGCCGTGACGTCGTGTTCAGCGTGGAGCAACGTGATCGTGTGCGCGATGGCATTCTCGAGATAGCCCGGGCCGATACACGAATCGTTGCGGGGGCGATGATCGGCTCGCTGGCCGCCGGAGACGGCGACCGGTGGTCGGACCTCGATCTCGGGTTTGGTCTCGCGGACGGCGTGTCCCCGGCCGAGGTAATGGCCAACTGGACGCCACGTCTGGAACGCGAGCACGGCGCCGTTCACCTCTTCGACCTTGCATCGCTCTCGTCGCTGTACCGCGTCTTCTTGCTGCCGGGCAACCTGCAGGTCGACCTTTCTTTCACACCCGCGTCCGACTTTGGGGCTCGTGGCCCAAAGTTCAAGGTCCTCTTCGGCAGCGCCCTCGAACGGGCTCCAGGCTGGGAAACGCCACCGATGGCGCACTATCTGTTCGGACTCGGCACCCACCACGCCGTGCGGGCGCGCTTCTGCATCGAGCGTGGGCGGCTGTGGCAAGCGGAATTCTGGATCAGCGGCGTTCGCGATCAAGCCCTGGCGTTAGCCTGCCGGCGACGGGGGCTGAATGCCTGGTACGGCCGGGGTTACGACGATCTGCCCGCCGACGTTCTCGATGAGCGAATGCTGGTCCGCTCGGTGCGAAAGGAGGATCTTCTGCAGGCGCTGGATCGGGCCATCGATGCCCTGCTCCGCGAAGCGGGTGACGCGCGCGACATTGCGTCGAAGGTTGAGGCGTGGCTACGCCAGCTTTAAGTCCGCCACGCTGCCGCCGGTGACTCGCACCAGCTCTTGGGGAGCGATCGGAAAGACGTGGCGCGGCGTGCCCGCCGCCGCCCAGACGACGTCGTACTGCAGTAAGTCGCGGTCGATGAAGGTGGGGATGGGTGCGGTGAACCCGGTCGGCGGCACCCCGCCGATCGAGTAACCGGTCGCCTGGCGCACGGCATCGGCGTCGGCTTTGCCGATGGACGCGCCGGCGAGGGCGGCGAGCCGGGCGGGATCGAGCTGGTTCGCGCCCGACACCAGCACCAGCACGGGGGCGTCGCCGGCGAGGAACACCAGCGATTTCACGATCTGCCCGACGCCAGTTCCGACCGCCGCCGCGGCGTCCTGCGCCGTCCGCGTCGATACCGGGAATTCTTCGATGCGCGCCGCCACGCCGGCTGCAGACAGTGCCGCCTGGACGCGCTGCGGCGCGGAAAGTCGTTGATCCATTCTGAAAGCCATCCGCTATAATCCCCCAAAACCACCCCGTATCGAGGTACACGCATACCCTTTGAGCTCGACACGGTTTCGCAGGCGACGGCGATGAGTGTGCGTGCGCCCCTGAAACCCTCGGCCTTCGAGGCCGGCGAGACGGTCGAGTTGGGCCGCTTCAAGCGGGCCCGCCGTGCCTACGGGTTCGACGAGGTCGCCCTGGTTCCCGGCCGGGTGACGATCAATCCCCAGGAAGTGGACAGCAGCTTCGAGCTTGGCTCGCTTCGCCTCGCCGTCCCGATCCTGGCGGCGGCCATGGACGGCGTCGTCGACGTGCGATTCGCCGTTGAGATGGGCCGTCTCGGCGGCATGGCGGTGCTCAACCTCGATGGGCTCCAGACCCGTTACGCGGACCCCACGAGCGTGCTGCAGGAGATCGCCGAGGCCCCGCGCGAGCGCATCAACGCCCTCCTGCAAAAGGTTTACCAGGCACCGGTTCGCGAACAGCTGATCGGCGAGCGGATCACAGCCGTCAAGCGCGCCCAGGTTCCGGTGGGTGTCTCGAGCGTGCCCGCGCACGCCTCACGGCGGGCGGGACTGGTGCAGGAAGCCGGCGCCGATTGCCTGGTGGTCCAGGGGACCGTGCTGACCGCGCGGCACATCTCGCGCTCCTACGAGCAGCTCTCGTTCGAGAAGCTCTGTGCCGGGCTGTCGATCCCGGTCGTCGCCGGCAACTGTGTCGACTACGAGACGGCGTTGGAGCTGATGCAAACCGGCATCGCCGGCATCCTGGTCGGTGTCGGTCCGGGGGCCGCGTGCACGACCCGTGGCGTGCTCGGCGTCGGCGTGCCGCAGGTGACCGCGACCAGCGACGTCGCCGCCGCGCGCGAAACCTGGCTCCACGAGAGCGGTCACCGGGTCCAGGTCATTACCGACGGTGGGATGCGGGTGGGCGGTGACATCGCCAAGGCGTTTGCCTCCGGGGCCGATGCGGTGATGGTCGGGTCCATCTTTGCCGGGACGACGGATGCGGCGGGTGGTGGCTACCACTGGGGGATGGCGACGCCCGACCCCAACCTCCCTCGTGGCACCCGCATCAAGGTTGGCCGTCGCGGAACTCTCCGCGAGGTCTTGCTCGGGCCGGCGCGCGTCGACGACGGAACCCAGAACCTGGTCGGCGCGTTGCGCTCGGCGATGGGCGTGTGCGGGGCCCGCGATTTGCGCGAGTTCCAGCAGACCGAGCTGGTCATCGCCCCGGCGATCCAGAACGAGGGCAAGCTCTTCCAGCAGGCGCAGCAAGTGGGTATGGGGACATAGCGGTCGCGCGAACCTCGAAAGCCCCCACCCTACCCTCCCCCGCAAGCGGGGGAGGATACCAGTTGACGGCGGAGCGCAGAGTGGCGCCACAGGATCTGGTGCTCGTCCTCGATTTCGGGTCGCAATACAGCCAGCTGATCGCGAGGCGGGTCCGCGAGGCCGGTGTCTATTGCGAGTTGATCCCCGGCACCACCCCCTGGGAGACGATCCGCTCGCGTGCGCCCAAGGCGCTCATCCTTTCCGGCGGACCGGCCAGCGTCTACGAAGATGGTGCGCCCCGCTGCGATCCGGCGGCGCTCAGCGCCGGCGTTCCTGTCCTCGGCATCTGCTACGGCATGCAGCTACTCGCCTATCAGCTCGGCGGCAGGGTCGCGCCAGCCGGCAAACGCGAATACGGACCGGCCAGCGTACGCATCCAGGAGCCCGCTCGGCTCTTTCACGAGCTGCCTTCGGAGCTGCCGGTTTGGATGAGCCATGGCGACACCATCCTCGAAGCGCCCGCGGGGTTTCGCCGGTTGGCGGAGTCCGAGAACTCGACGATCGCCGCGATGGCCGACGAGGTCGGGCGCTACGGGATTGCCTTCCATCCCGAAGTCATCCACACACCCCAGGGGCGGGAGATCCTGCGCAACTTTCTGTATCGAGTGGCCGGCTGTCGCGGCACCTGGAAGCCGGCGGCCTTCATCGAGGAGGCGACCCGGGCTATCCGCGAGCAGGTCGGGGACGGACGGGTGCTCTGCGCCCTCTCGGGAGGCGTCGACTCGGCCGTCTGCGCGACGCTCGTCCACCGCGCCATTCCGGGGCAGTTGACGTGCCTCATCGTTGACAATGGGCTGCTCCGTCGTGACGAGCGGCGGCGGGTGGAAGACGTCATGCAGCGTCATCTCGGCATCGACCTCAAGGCCGTCGATGCCACTGACCAGTTCCTCGATGTGCTGCGGGGTATTGTCGATCCGGAGGAGAAGCGGCGGCGCATTGGGGCCACCTTCATCAGCGTCTTCGAGCGCGAGGCGGCCGCGCTCACCGGCATCGACTTCCTCGCGCAGGGAACGCTCTATCCCGATGTGATCGAGAGCACCAGCCACGATACCCACAATGCGCACCGCATCAAGACGCACCACAACGTCGGCGGCCTCCCCGCTGACCTTCGGTTCAAACTGGTCGAGCCGCTGCGCTACCTGTTCAAGGACGAAGTCCGGGCCATCGGCCTGGAGCTCGGCCTGCCGGACGACATGGTGTATCGTCAGCCGTTTCCGGGTCCGGGGCTGGCGGTCCGCATCATCGGCGACGTGACCCGCGAACGGCTGGACACTCTCCGAGCCGCCGATTGGATCGTCGTCGACGAGATCAAGGCGGCCGGCCTCTATCGATCGCTCTGGCAGTCGTTTGCCATCCTGACCCCGTTGCAGAGCGTGGGAGTGATGGGCGACTACCGTACCTACGGCAACGTGGTTGCGCTGCGGGCAGTGCAAAGCGAAGACGGGATGACCGCCGACTGGGCGCGCTTACCGTACGAGGTGTTGGCGAAGATCTCGACCCGCATCGTCAACGAGGTTCCGGGCGTCAACCGCGTCGTCTACGACATCTCCTCGAAGCCGCCGTCGACCATCGAATGGGAATGAACGTCCTCGTCGTGGGGGCCGGCGCGCGCGAGCACGCCCTCACGTGGAAAGCGCTGCAGAGTCCGCTGACCAACTCGGTCTATTGCGCCCCTGGCAACGCGGCCACGGCGGCGATCGCTGTCAATACGGGGATCCAGGCCACGGACGTCGGCGGCATCGTGCGGTTTGTCCACGAGCGCGACGTGCGCCTGACGGTGATCGGTCCGGAAGCGTCTGTCGCGGCCGGACTCGCCGACCGCCTGGCGGCCGTGGACCGGCTGGTCTTCGGCCCAACGGCCGCCGCCGGGCGGATCGAGAGCAGCAAGGCGTTTGCCAAGTCGCTGATGGCGCGGGCAGGCGTCGCCACCCCGGCGCATCAGGTCTTCGACGATCCGGCCCGGGCGAAGGATTTCGTACGCGGCGAGCGCCGGGCCTTCGTCGTGAAAGCCGATGGGCTCGCCAAGGGCAAGGGGACGCTGGTGCCACGCGATGCGGACGAGACGCTGGAATGCATCGACGAGCTGATGCTGCGCAAGACCGTCGGTGCAGCGGCCGACCGGATCATCCTCGAGGAGAAGATCGACGGCCGCGAGGTTTCCGTGATGGCGATGGTCGACGGGGATCGCGTCGTCCCGCTGCCGCCGGCGTGCGACTACAAGCGGGCCTTGGACGACGATAAAGGGCCGAACACCGGCGGTATGGGCGGGTATTCGCCGGTCGGCTTCTTCGGCCCGGCCGACGTGGAGAGCGCCATCACCGCGGTGCTCGATCCGGTGGTCAAGATCCTCCGGGAGGAGGGCACGCCGTACCGCGGCTGTCTTTATGCCGGGCTGATGGTGGGTCCAGCCGGCGTCCAGGTGCTCGAGTTCAATGCGCGCTTCGGGGACCCCGAGGCGCAGGTCGTCCTGCCTCGCCTCGACGGCGATCTGATCCCCCTGCTCGAGGCCACGGCACGCGGCGCGCTCGCCGAGGTCAAAGCAACCTGGTCCGGCCGGTCGAGCGTCGGCGTCGTCCTCGCCTCCCGTGGCTATCCGGGGACCTATCAGAGCGGCTTCCCGATCGATGGCCTGGGCACCATCGAGCGCGACGTCTTTGCCTTCCATGCCGGGACGGCGGCCAGTCCTGGGGGATATACCACAGCCGGTGGGCGGGTCCTGACCCTGGTCGCGCTCGGCGATTCGATGGCGGACGCCCGCGACCGCGCCTACCGCAACGTCGATCGGGTCCGTTTCGAGGGCATGGCCTATCGGCACGACCTGGCGTTACGTGAAGTCGAATCGACGGTGGTGCCATGAGCGAGGCGCCGCTGGTCGGAATCGTCATGGGCAGTGAGTCGGACCGTCCGACGATGCAGCGCTGCTGCGAAGTCCTGGAAGGCTATGGCATCAGTTATGAAGTCGTGGTCCGCTCGGCGCATCGTGACCCCGAAGGCTGTCGCCAGTGGGCGACGCAGGCCGAAGGCCGTGGGCTCAAGGTGCTGATCGCCGCCGCCGGCGGGGCCGCGCATCTTCCCGGGGTGGTGGCGGCCTGGAGCCTGCTCCCGGTGATCGGCGTGCCGATGTCCGGTGGCGCCTTGGGCGGGCTCGACGCGCTGCTATCGATGGCCCAGATGCCGGCTGGGATCCCGGTGGCAACGGTGGCGATCGGAGAGGCCGGCGCGAGAAACGCGGCCCACCTCGCCACCGGCATCCTGGCGCTCAACGACCCGGGCGCGCGCGCGAAGCTGATCAAGCGACGGGAGGCTAACCGGTCGCCTAAGCCCTCCTAAAAACCGGGCATACAATAGCGGCGTGCCCCGGGTCTTGATCACCGAGACTGTGCTGCGCGACGCGCAGCAGAGTTTGGTGCAGGGACGCCTCAAGCTGCAGCACGTGCTGCCCATCGCCAAGACCCTCGACGACATCGGCTACCACGCCCTCGACGCCTGGGGTGGTTGGACGTTCGCCGCACAGGTGCGGGCGTTGAAAGAGGATCCATGGCAGCGGCTGCGCGCGATGCGCGCCGCCATCGTCAAAACGCCGCTGCAAATGTTGATCCGTGGCCAGACGCTGCTCGGGCCGTCACACCAGCCGGACGACGTGGTGCGGGCCTTTATCGAGCAGGCCATCGAAGACGGCATCCGCGTCGTGAAGGTGTTCGACCCGCTCAACGACCTGCGGAACCTCGAGGTACCGGTCGAGGTCGCCCGTAAAGGCGGGGCGCGCGTGATCGGAGCCCTCGTCTATAGCCCGAGCCCGGTCGTGGACGACGCCCGCATGGTCAAATCGGCCGTCCGGCTCAAAGCTCTGGGCGTCGACTGGATCGGCATCGAGGATGTCGCGGGCATCCTGGCGCCCCTCGTTGCCAGGGGACTCTCGAGTGCGATCACGTCTGCCACGAAGCTGCCTGTCAGCATCCACTCGCACTCCACCACGGCGCTGGCCCCCATTTCGTACTTCGCGGCCATCGAAGCCGGTGCCACCGGCATCGATACCGCGCTTTCCGCGCTGGCGTGGGGCGCCTCGCAGCCCGCGACCGAGACCATGGTGGCCAGTCTGCGCGATGGACCGTACGACACGGGCCTCGACCTCAACCTGATCGGCCAGGCGAGCCGGTACTTCGACGAAATCCACGACGAGTATCTCGAGTTCCAGGACCCGATCGCCTTTCGCAACGATGTCGACGTCCTGCAACATCAGCTGCCGGCGCCGGTGCTGGCGGTTCTGATCCGCAACCTCAGGGAACACAACGCCATCGATCGCTATGACAAGCTGATGCAAGAACTCCTCCTGGTGCGCCAGGAGATGGGGTACCCGCCGATGGCCGCGCCCATCAACCGGATCGCGGCGAACCAGGCGCTGGCCAACACGCTGAGCGAGAAGCGGTACCAGCACATCGACCAGCCGTTTCGCGATTACGTGAAGGGCCTGTTCGGCGAGCCTCCCGGTCCCATCGATCCAGAGGTCCGCAAGCGCGCGCTGGGCTCGTCGAACGCGATCACGCTCCGGCCGGCCGACCTGCTGCAGCCCGGGATCGATCGCGCGCGGCGCGAGATGAAAAAGCAAGGTCTGAACCCAAGCGGAATCGACCAGGTGCTCACCTACATCCTCTTCCCGGACGACGCGCCCAACATTCTTCGTCCCGCTGGCCACCGTGCCGAGACGCCGGCGGCGGCGGCGCCGGCGTCGGCCCCGACTCCCGAGCCGCAGCCGCCACCCCAACCGGCCGCGGTCACGCCCGGGCCGCCTGCGTCCGCGGAGCCGGCCGGCCGAGAGTTCACGGTCGAAGTCGATGGCGAGCCATACCGCGTACGGATCCTCGGGGACGGCGCAGCACCCGCCGTCACTGCGGGTCCCGCCGCGTCCGGTCCAACCGCGGCGCAACGCGCCGGTGGCGACGGCGCCATCCAGGCGCCGATGCAAGGCATGGTGGTGAAGGTCAAGGTCAAGCCCGGTGACAAGGTCCGTCTGGGTGACGTGGTCGTCGTGCTGGAGGCGATGAAGATGCAGAACGACATCGTGGCGACCGTCGGCGGGACGGTGCGCGAAGTCTTTGCCAAAGAGGGAGCGATCGTCGCCCCCAACGACGTGTTGATGACGATTGGCTAGCGTCAGCAAGGTCCTGGTCGCGAACCGCGGCGAGATCGCCCTTCGCGTCATGCGGACCTGCCGCGAGATGGGCATCCCGACCGTCGCCGTCTACGCGGAGCCGGATGCCCGAGCCCCCCACGCTTTCTTCGCCGATGAGCGCATGGTCCTGAATGCCCCAACGCCTCGGCAGGCGTACCTCGACATCGAGCAGCTGGTACGGGTGGCGCGGGAGCATGGCGCCGATGCGATCCATCCCGGATATGGCTTTCTCTCCGAGAATCCCGCCTTCGCGGAAGCCTGCGCCAGGAACGGCCTGACCTTCATCGGTCCGCCGGCGTCGAGCATGCGGGCCATGGGGGACAAGGTCGAGGCCCGTCGCCGTATGGTCGCCGCGGGCGTTCCCGTGGTGCCCGGAACGGCCGCGCTCGCTGACGAGACCGCGGCCCTCGCTGAGGCGAAACGGATCGGCTACCCGGTGATGGTCAAGGCTGCCGCCGGCGGTGGTGGCATCGGCATGCGGGTCGCGAAGGGCGCCGAGGATCTTCCTGCGGCGTTCGAGGCATGCCGCCGGGCGGCGCAGAGTTCCTTCGGCAGCCCCGACGTCTACCTGGAGCGATATCTCGAGCATCCGCGCCACATCGAGATGCAGGTCCTGGCCGACGATCACGGCACCACCGTGGCGCTCGGCGAGCGGGAGTGCTCGATCCAGCGGCGGCACCAGAAGCTGCTCGAGGAGACGCCCGCGGTCGGCCTCACCCCGTCGCGACGTCGTGCCATGGCCGAGGCCGCCGTCAAAGCCACGGCGGCGGTCGACTACCGCAACGCGGGAACGATCGAGTTCATCGTGTCGGGCGAGGAGTTCTATTTTCTGGAGATGAACACGCGGCTCCAGGTCGAACATCCCGTGACGGAGTCGGTCCTCGGCATCGACCTGGTGCGCGAACAGATCCGCATCGCGCGTGGTGAGCAGATCCCCGCGGAGGGGTATCCGCAGCCGCGCGGGCACGCGATCGAGTTCCGGATCAACGCCGAGGATCCCCTGCGCAACTTCATGCCGACCCCGCGCCGGGTGCAGCGCTATGCGCCGCCGAGCGGCCCTGGCGTGCGGGTCGACAGCGGCATCAGGCCGCACCAGGAGATCTCGCCGCACTTCGATTCGCTGTTGTTGAAGCTGATCGTCTGGGCAGACGACCGGGAGTCGGCGATCGGCCGGGGCCGGCGTGCCCTGCAGGAGTTCGTCCTCACCGGGCCCAAGACCACCATTCCGTTCCACCGTGCGATCCTCGAGGAGCGGGACTTCGTCAACGGCCGGATTTCCACCAGCTTCATCCAGGACCACCCGAGCCTGATCGAAAAGACCCGGGAGTTCGAAGCGCAGCACTCACCCTTTGAGTCGCTCTACGGTTCGGGTGAGGTGGCCGCGGCCATTGCCGCGGGCGTGATCCTGGGCGGCGAGGGTTAGCGGCTGATCACCTGAGCGTGGTACTCCTGGGCCAGGGTGACGCCGTTGATGTCGGTCACACCCGTCAATACCACGAGCTGGTAGGTACTCCCAGGCCGCAGCGTTAGCGTGAGGACCGCCATGTGGTTGTCCGGATCGAACGCGATCGTGCTGCTGACCCGCTTGCCGTCCGAGTCTCTGACCTGGATGGTGTCGGTCGTCACCGTCTCCGGTCGCAGGTCGGCATCGAACCGGACGCGAACCTGGTAGCCCGGCGACGTCGGAACGACGTCGAATGACAGGACGGTGGGGCCGGGGCCCAGGAGCACGGCCGGCGTCGAGGTCACCGCCTCGACCAGGTAGCGCTGATCCTTGAGGACCAGGGTGAGCTGCTCTTCGAAGAAGCTCCGTTGCACCCCGGAGCGGGAGACGAAGATGCGCTCGCCCACGAGGAACTTGCTTGGATTGGAGCCCGTCTGCTGGACGGTCACCGCATAGTACCGGTCGAACTTGGTACCCGCGGCGGGCAGCAGCGAGGACGCGCCGCCCTGGTAGGCCCTGAGTCCGGCGGCATCGAGGCCATCCAGGGCAGCCGCGCTATCGCCTTGCAGGCGCGCCTGCATGAACTTGTCGACTTCAGCGAGGGCCTGCTTCTGCGCGGGGTCGACTTCCGAAGGCGCGGTGTTCGCGGTCCAGAATGCCCGGCCGCCGGCCTCATCCTGGCGGGTGAAGAGCACGAGGTCGCCGTGGGATGACCAGCGGGGACTCGAATATTCCTGCTGAGAGGCGAAGGCCTTGAGCGCGCTGCCATCCGCGTTGATCAGCATCAGTCGCGAGGCGGAACTGCTCGCCCCCGCCGGCTTGCTGGCCAGCATCAGCGAGGCCTCGTCCGGAGACCAACTCAAATCGGCCCAGGTCTGCCCGCTCGGGCTGCTCGCGATGCGCTGTAAGTCCCTGCCGCCTGCCGCGGTGTAGAGGAGGCTCCCGGACGGTTGTGGCACGACGAAGGCCAGAACACCCTTGGCGGACCAGGCGAAGCTGGTCGCACCCGTGGGCAACGGGTTTGACAATCCCGACGCCAGGTCGATCACGCTGGACGCATCCGACTCGACCGCCAGCAGCGTGCTGACGGGCGACCCCGCCAGGCTGCCGTGCTGCATCCGGATCCCATGCGCATCGACCTGCCCGCCATGCGTGTCGACGATCGCCAGCCGGCCCTTGTTGACGTAGGCGATCCGATCACTCCCGATCCAAACAGGCGCTCGGTCGGGCACGCCGTCGAGCGTCGCGACCGTCCCCTGTAAGTTCCCTTGCATGTCCCAGATCCCCAGATTTGCCTGGTTGCTCGAGGTCAGCTGCCAGGCGGCGAAGACGCCACCCGACGGGGCGGCCGCCGGGAAGCTGCCGCCCTGGACGAGCAGCCGGATGGGGGTGCCCTGCGCGCTCATCAGCCAGACGTCAGTGGCCGCGTTCGGCGCCGGCGGACCGGACACGGTGGCCGTTGCCGACGGGCTTGCCGATCCGATCCCGGGCTGGCCTGACGGCCGCGTGACCAGCAGCTGGCCGGCCGGCGTCCAGCCGCCGTTGAACACGGTGCCGGCGTCCGCCAGCCGGTTCTCCTGGCCGTAACTCACGTTTGCGCTCCGGTACGACGGCGGGTTGACCGGGGCGATGGGTGCCTGGACGGTGGTGAAGTGCACGACGACCGGCGACGGCGCGACCGTCGGCGTCGGCTGAACGGTGGGCTGTTTGGGCGCGCTCGGGGTTTGCGAGGCCTTCAGGCTGACCGTATAGGTGGTGTTGGGGGCGAGCGGGTGATCGGGGGTGATGATCAGGTTCTGGCCCTGCCATTGCTTCGTCACCGCCGTGGCCGGCTCGATGACCACGGTGTCGGCCACCGCGGTCTTGTCGACCGGTCCGCTGAAGGGGATCACGATCGGCTCGGCGGTCGCCACGTTCGTCTTGTTCTGGATGCGGGAGAGATCGACCGCGACCATGGCCGACTCGGGCTGCTTATGGAGATAGACCTGGATGCCGAGCACGATCAGGAAGCCGGCCGCCACCGTAGCCATCGCCGGCACCAGCGCCTTCGGCCTGAGGCTGAACGAGAACCCTCGCGGGGCTCCTCGCGGCTGAAGGGTCCGACGGGCTTCCGTCATGAGCCTGATGCGCAGCATGGTCCGGAAGTTCGGATCCAGCGGCGGCGCCGCTGCCGGCCGGGACATCTTCAGGAGGTCGACTACCTCCCGGTGCGCCGGGTCCTGGAACAGTTCCTCGAGCTCGGGATCGTTCATCATGTGAGCCCAGCCTCGAATTCGGGGGGCAACTCGCGGCGAAGCTTCTCGACGGCGCGATGGAGGAGAAGCTTGACCGCCCCAGCGCTCTTGCCCATGATGTGGGCGATCTCGTCGATCTTCTTGTCCTCGCCGAACTTCAGCACCATCGCCGTCCGCTGATGCCGGGGCAGCTGGTCGATCGCCGACCAGATGCGGCGGCTGCGGTCGCGGCGCACGACTTCGTCATCCACGCTCGGCGCCCCGCTGGGCAGGCTGGCACCTTCCTCGAGCTCCACCTCGCCGTGCTGGCCGCGGTAATGATCGGCGACCGCGTTCAGCGTAATCTGGTAGAGCCAGGAGGAGAACGGATGTCCGGAATAGGTGTACCGGCTGATATTCCTCAGCGCCTTGAAAAACACCTCCGACGTCACATCCTCTGCCAATGATTGATCTCGAACTCTGGAATACGCAAAGCGATAAATCTGCGGGAAGTAGCGATCGTAAAGAGCCCCGAAGGCATCGGGGTCTTCCTTCGCGCGTTCGACGAGATCCCGCTCTTCAAAATCCGGCATCAGGGCACCCCACAGGGCGCCCGCTGCAGATTGAACGGGAGGCCGCCCCTCTTGGTTACGTGTTGGGCCAATTTACCAGCAACTCCCCGTTAGATGAAAAGTCGCCAGGGGTGAGGGAGGTTACGAAATCGGTTTCGGTGGGGCGGCGGCCGTTATAATCAGCCCGTCACCGACGGCCCGCCACCCACAAGGAGACCAGCCGCCGTTTGATCCCCCGGTACGCTCACCCGGATATGAGCGAGATCTTCTCTCCAAGGCAGCGGTACGAGCTATGGCTGCGGATCGAGCTCACCGTCTGTGAGGGCTGGGCCGACCTCGGCGAGATCCCGCGTTCGGCGCTGGACCGCCTCCGACAGGCTCGGGTCGACCCCGAGCACGTCGCCCGGCTGGAGGACCGCGTCGGGCACGACGTGGTCGCCTTCCTGGATTCCCTCGCCGACTCGCTGGGTGACGACGCCCGCTACCTCCACCGCGGCCTGACCTCCTCCGACATCCTCGATACGGCGCTCGCGCTGCAGCTGGTGGCGGCGGCGGACATCCTTTTAAAGGATGTCGACCGGCTATCGTCGGTCATCCGCCGGCGGGCGGTGGAGGAGCGCGGAACCCTGATGGCCGGTCGCACTCACGGCATTCATGCCGAGCCGGTCAGCTTCGGCTTCGTCCTCGCCGGCTGGCTCGATGAGCTCGATCGCGACCGGCAGCGTCTGGTGACCGCCCGCGAGGACATCCGCGTGGGCAAGCTCTCCGGCGCTGTCGGCACCCACGCCACCGTCGAGCCGCGCGTCGAGGAGTCGTCGCTAAAGAAACTCGGGCTGAGAGTGGCCCCAGTCACCACCCAGGTGATCGCCCGCGACCGTCACGCGGCTTACCTGACGACGCTGGCGGTGCTGGCCGGCGGACTGGAGAAATTCGCCACCGACATCCGCCACCTGCAGCGGAGTGAGGTCTCGGAAGTGCGCGAGCCATTCGGCGCCGAGCAGAAGGGCTCTTCGGCGATGCCCCACAAGCGAAACCCGGTGCTCAGCGAGCGGATCTGCGGACTGGCTCGCGTGGTGCGCGGCTATGCGCAGACCTCGCTGGAAAACCAGGCCCTCTGGCACGAGCGCGACATCAGCCACTCCTCCGCGGAGCGGATCATTTTCCCTGACGCCTGCACGCTGCTCGATTACATGCTGCAGCTGATGGCCGAGATCCTCGAGGGACTGACGATCGACCGCGAGCGGATGCGCGCCAACCTCTATCGCAGCGGCGGTGTGGTGTTCTCCCAGCGCGTGCTGCTGGCGCTGGTGCAGAAGGGAATGTCGCGGCAGGATGCCTACCGCGTCGTGCAGCGGGCGGCCCTTAGCGCACTCGACGGAGGGCAGGACTTCAAGGCGATCGTCGGACAGAGCCCTGAGGTTCGCGAGCGGCTCACCGCCGACGAGCTGACCGAGCTTTTCGACCCGGCCTTTTACCTGCGCCATCTGGACGTGACGTTCGAGCGCCTCGGCATCGAGCCTTCGCTCGCATCTCCCTCCCCCGTTGCGGGGGAGGGTCGGGGAGGGAGCACATGAGCGCCATCATGACGACGGCATTACCGCTGCCGCTGCACTCGCGCGGCAAGGTCCGCGACACCTACCGCCTCAACGATGGCGAGCTCCTGATGGTGTCGTCGGACCGGATCTCCGCCTTCGACGTGGTGCTGCCGACCCCAATCCCCGAAAAGGGCCGCGTCTTGAACCAGCTCTCACTTTCCTGGTTTTTAGACACGGGCAGCCTCGTCCGCAATCACCTGGCAGCGGATCAAGCGATCCCAAGCGCGTTGCTCGAGGCACAACCCGACCTCGACCAGCGCAGCATGCGCGTCGTGATGGCGCAACCCATCATGTTCGAGTGCGTCGTACGCGGCTATATCTCGGGCTCCGGCTGGAAGGACTACCAGCGCACCGGCTCGATCGCTGGGGAACGGCTGCCGGAAGAGCTCCGGGAGAGCGACCGCTTGCCCGAGCCGATCTTCACGCCGGCGACCAAGGCGCTGACCGGCCATGATGAGAACATCTCACGCGCCGAGCTGGCCAATCGGGCCGGCAGCGAGCTGGCGGAAACCCTCGAACGGCTGAGCCTCTCGTTGTACCGATTCGGGTCCGAACGGGCCCTCGAGCATGGCGTCATCCTTGCCGATACGAAATTCGAATTTGGCTGGCACGATGGGGACGTGATCCTGATCGACGAGGTGATGACGCCGGATTCCTCGCGCTTCTGGGACCTGGAGGAGTTTCGCCCGGGCGGTCCGCAGCCCTCGTTCGACAAGCAGTACCTGCGTGATTACCTGGAGCAGCTGGGCTGGAATAAACAGCCCCCGGCGCCGCCGCTCCCCGACGAGGTGGTCGCCGGCACCAGCGCCCGTTATCTCGAAGCGCTGCGCCGCTTTTCGGTTTCCTACGCGGGACGGCGCGCATGAGATATCGCGCCGAGGTCTTCGTGACGCTCAAGCCCGTCGTCAACGACCCGGCCGGCCTGACGATCAGGGGTGGGCTGCACGCGCTCGGTTTCGAGTCGGTGACCGAGGTTCGCGCCGGAAAGTATCTGGTGCTGACGATCGATGAGGCCGATGCGGCACAGGCTCGAACGCGCCTTGACGAGATGGCGCGGCAGCTCCTCGCCAATGCCGTCATCGAGGATTACCGGATCGAGCTGCAACCGATCGGCGAACCGGTCGTGGCGGGAGAACGTCCCGCTTGAGGACCGGGGTCGTGGTCTTCCCCGGCACCTGGAGTGACCGGGATTGTGCGCATGCGGTTCTCGACGTGCTCCAGGAACCAGTGCGCTTCGTCGATCACCGCGAGCAGACCGTCGATCGCCTGGACCTGGTCATCCTTCCCGGCGGCTTCTCCTACGGCGACTACTTGCGCTGCGGGGCAATTGCCCGCTTCGCCCCGGTGATGGAGGCGGTCACCGACTTCGCCAATCGCGGCGGCCTGGTGCTGGGCATCTGCAACGGCTTTCAGATCCTGCAGGAGGCCCGGCTGCTGCCAGGGGCGCTTCTGCGGAATGCGTCCTGCGAGTTTCGATGCGAATGGGTCCACCTCCGCGTCGAGCAGAGCAACTCCGCCTTCACGCTCGACTGCCGCCCCGGGCAGGTGCTGCGTATCCCGATCTCGCACGGCGAGGGCAACTTTTTCGCCGATGCGGAGACACTGGATGCGCTCGAGCACAACGGCCAGGTGGTGTTTCGCTACTGCGCAGCCGACGGCCGTGTAACCGAGGCGTCGAATCCCAACGGCTCGCTGCGGAACATCGCGGGCATCTCGAACGCACACGGCAACGTCGTCGGGCTGATGCCGCATCCCGAACGGGCCTGCGAGCCGCTGCTCGGCAGCGAGGATGGGTTGGTCCTTTTTCGCTCGGCCATCCATGCGCTCACCCGGGTGGCGGTCTGATGGCGGTTGCCATCGATCGCGCGCAGCTGCAAGCTGTCGCCCTCAACGAGCAGGAATATCGCGCAATCGTGCGCGCCATCGGGCGTGATCCGAACGACCTCGAGGTCGGGATGTTCGGCGCGCTGTGGAGCGAGCACTGCGGTTACAAGACATCGAAGGCGTTGCTGCGTCAGCTGCCGACCGAAGGGCCATACGTGCTCCAGGGACCCGGTGAGAACGCTGGCGCCGTCGACATCGGCGACGGGCTGGCGGTCGTCTTCAAGATCGAGTCGCACAATCATCCCTCGGCCATCGAGCCCTACCAGGGAGCGGCTACCGGGGTAGGCGGAATCCTTCGGGATGTGTTCGCCATGGGGGCACGCCCGATCGCGATCCTCGATGCGCTGCGGTTTGGTCCGCTTGATTCCGGTCGCGGCCGCCACCTGTTTCACGGGGTTGTCGCCGGCATTGGCGGGTACGGCAACTGCTTCGGCTGCCCTACCGTCGGGGGCGAAGTCTACTTCGACGAGGGCTATGCCGACAACCCCGTCGTCAACGCCATGTGTGTCGGCCTGGTGCGCCACGACCGGCTGCGGCGCGCCAGCGCAGACCGCGCCGGTGACGTCGTGCTCCTCGTCGGCGCCGACACCGGGCGTGACGGGATTCACGGCGCGACCTTCGCCTCGGTCGAAATGAACGAGCGATCCGCGGAGCGCCGTCCCGCCGTCCAGGTCGGGAACCCGTTCCTCGAGAAGCTGCTCTGCGAAGCCTGCCTGCGACTCAACGAGCTGGAGGGTGTCACCGCCATCCAGGACCTGGGCGCGGCGGGCTTGACGAGCGCGGCAAGCGAGCTCGCGCACCGTGGCCGTCGCGGGATCGACATCGACGTCGATCGGATCAGCCGCCGAGAGCAGGGCATGTCAGCCTACGACGTGATGCTGTCCGAGTCCCAGGAACGAATGCTGATCGTGCTGCGGCCGGACGCGGAGGCTTCGGCACGCGAAGTCTTCGACCATTTCGAGCTGCACGCGGATCGCATCGGGACGATTACCGGGACGGGACGGATGCGGGTGCGCGAGCGCGGCGCCCTGGTCGCAGATGTGCCGCTGAAGGCCTTGATCGACGGCGTGCCGCTCCGTACTCCGATGGCCACCTTTGCCGAGAAGCGACCTGCGCCGGTGATGCCCGCGATCGAGGAACCGGAAGCGATCCTGCTCGACCTGATCGCCAGCCCGAACCTGCGCAGCCGCCGCCCGATTTACCGCACCTACGACCACCAGGTGCAGGACAACACGGTAACCGGCCCGGGTTTCGACGCCGCGCTGCTGCGCGTGCCGGGGACCAACAAGGGGTTGGCGTTGACGACCGACGGCAATCCGCGCTACGTCGCCCTCGACCCCTATGAGGGAACGCAAGCCGCCGTGGCCGAGGCCGCTCGCAACATCGTCTGCACCGGCGCGCGCCCGATCGCGGTCACAAACTGCCTGAACTTTGGGAATCCGGAACGGCCGCTGATCTTCGGCCAGCTGCAGGAAAGCGTTCGTGGCCTCGCCGACGCCTGCCGAGCCCTGGAGCTCCCCGTCGTGAGCGGCAACGTCAGCCTCTACAACGAGACCAGCGAACGGAACATCCCGCCGACGCCGGTGATCGGGATGGTGGGCCTGCTCGATGATCTATCCCTCCGCTGCCCCGCCGGGTTCCAGGAAGACGGAGACATCGTCTTCCTGCTTGGCGAGACGCGCGAGGAGCTCGCCGGGAGTGAGTACTGGCGACTGCTGGGTGCCCCGCTCGAGGGCCGGCCACCCACGGTGAGCTTCGAGGCGGAGCGTCGTCTGCAAGCCGCAATGCTCGATTCCATCGGCAGCGGGGTGCTACGCTGCGCCCACGATGTTTCCGACGGAGGCCTGCTGATCGCGCTGGCGGAAAGCGCCCTGTATGGCGGTCGCGGGCTTCGTTGTCCGGGGATCGTCGGGCCGGTCAGCCGCGAGGCCGCCTATTTCGGTGAGTCGCAGGGACGGATCGTCGTCAGCGTTGCCCCTCGCCGTGTTCCGGAGTTGCAGAAGCTGATGACCAAGCATCATGTTCCGCTGCAGACCATCGGCGTGGTTGGTGGCGACGATCTCCACGTGGGGTCCGACATCCGCATCTCGCTGGAAACCCTGCGACAGGCCTGGGAGACGGCGTTCTGATGCGCCATCCGATGGCGGACGAACGGATGCACGAAGAATGCGGCCTGTTCGGCATCGACGCGCCCGGCGACGATGTCGCCAACCTGACCTACTTCGGGCTCTACGCGTTGCAGCATCGCGGGCAGGAGAGCGCAGGGATCGCGACTAGCGACGGGCGCGTCATGCGGATGCACAAGGACATGGGGCTGGTGGCGCAGGCGTTCGACCAGGCCTCGCTCGAGGGGCTCACCGGGCACCTCGCGCTCGGCCACACGCGTTATTCGACCACGGGCTCGAACCGGCTCGAAAATGCGCAGCCGATCATGGTCGAACACCCGCAGCTGGGGACGATCGCCATCGCCCACAACGGCAACCTTACGAATACCCAGGTGCTTCGCGACGACCTCGACGACCACGGCGTGCGCTTCAGGACCTCGAGCGATACCGAAGTCCTCGCTGAGCTGGTCGCACACACGAGTGGAGACGACATCGTGTCCGTCTTGCGCCGCGCCCTGCCGCGCTTGCAGGGTGCATATTGCCTGCTGTTTCTGACGAAAGACGCGCTGGTCGGCGTCCGTGATCCTCTCGGGATCCGTCCGCTCTGCCTCGGACGCCTGCCCGACGGCGGCGCGATCATCACCTCCGAGACGTGTGCGCTCGATACGGTCGGCGCCGAGTTCGTGCGCGAGATCGAGCCCGGCGAGGCGGTCGTGCTGGGACGCGGTGAGCCGGTCGCGGTGCAGGTGATGCCGTCGCCGCGCAAGGCGATGTGTATGTTCGAGTTCATCTACTTCGCGCGGCCGGACTCGCACTTGCAGGGACAGTCGCTCTACGAGGCCCGTCGCAACATGGGCCGCGAACTGGCCCGCGAGGCGCCCGCCGACGCCGATATCGTCATCTCGCTCCCAGACTCGGGCACGCCGGCTGCGGTCGGCTTCGCCGAGGCCAGCGGCATCCCCTACAGCGAAGGCTTGATCAAGAGCCGCTACATCACCCGTACCTTCATTCAGCCCAATCAGCGCCTGCGTAACGTTGGTATCAAGCTGAAGTTCAATCCGCTCCGCCAGATCCTCGAGGGAAAGCGCGTCGTACTGGTCGACGACTCGATCGTGCGCGGCACGACCAGCCGGAAGATCGTGGAGGAATTGCGCCGGGCCGGGACCAAGTCCATCCATTTTCGCGTCAGCAGCCCGCCGATCCAGTGGCCCTGCTTCATGGGGATCGACATCGCCAGCCGTTCGGAGCTGATCGCCTCCGGCCGGAGCGTGGATGAAGTGGAACGCCTGATCGGGGCCGATTCACTGAAGTACCTGAGCAAGGCCGGGCTCTTCCGAGCGGTGAAAAACGTCCACGGCTTCTGCATGGCCTGCTTCGACGGCGACTACCCGGTCCCGGTTCCGGTGCAGCTGGAGATGGACAAGCTGGCGCTGGAGCCGGTTGCGAGATGACGACCTACCGTGATGCGGGCGTCGACATCGATGCCGGCAACCGGGCGGTCGAGCTGATCAAGCCGCTGGCGGCATCGACCCAGGGTCCCGAGGTGCTCGCGGGTGTCGGCCCCTTCAGCGGCCTCTTCGCGCTCGACACGCGTCGCTACCGGCAGCCCATCCTGGTGGCGAGCACCGATGGGGTCGGCACCAAAGTCTTGCTGGCGGCCGGCGCAGGGCGTCACGCGCAGATCGGCGCCGACCTGGTCAACCACTGCGTCAACGACGTGCTGACGGCGGGCGCCGAGCCGCTCTTCTTCCTGGATTACGTGGCGACCGGCAGTCTGGACCCGCCGGTCGTGGCCGAGGTGGTCGGCGGGATGGCTGATGCGTGCCGGCAGGTCAATTGCGCCCTGCTCGGCGGCGAGACCGCGGAGATGCCGGGCCTCTATCAGCCCGCCACCTACGATATCGCAGGCTTCATGGTCGGCGTCTGCGAGCGCGATGCGATCATCGACGGCACATCGATCCGCGAAGGCGATGCGCTGCTCGCGCTGCCCTCGACCGGTCTACACACCAATGGCTACAGCCTGGCCCGTCGCGTGATTCCCAGCAGGGCGCTGACGCAGACGATCCCAGGTACCGAAGAGACGGTGCTGGACGCGCTCCTCGCCCCCCACCGCGCGTATCTCGATCCCATCCGGCGGCTGCGCGACGCGGTCGACATCAAGGGGCTCGCGCACATCACCGGCGGGGGAATCGTCGGCAACCTACCGCGCATCCTTCCGGTCGGCCTGGGCGCCCGCATCCAAAGGGGAGCATGGCCGGAGCCGGCCATCTTCTCCTATCTCGCGCCGTTCACCCCGGACGAGGAGATGTGGCGAACCTTCAACATGGGGATCGGAATGATCGTCGTGGTCGACGAGGTTAGCGCGGCCACAGCGTTGCGGATTCTCGAGGGCGAGGTTTTCGTGGTCGGCGATATCGTGGCGTCCGAGCAGCGGCGTGTCCAAATCCTAGAGTGAGCCGGCTTCGGGTTGGCGTCCTGGTCTCGGGCCGGGGCAGCAACCTGCAGGTACTGATCGAGGCCGCGAAGGACCCGCTCTATCCCGCACGCGTCGTGGCGGTATGCGCGAACCGCGAATGCCCGGCGATCGACCTCGCGAAAAGAGCCGGCGTCTCCCGCGAGGTGTTTCGCCTGGCTCGCTTTCCGGACCGTCGGACGCGCGATCTCGCCATGGCGAGGACGCTTCAGCGACACGGCGTGGAGCTGGTCGTCTGCGCCGGCTATGACGCGATCCTGGAGCGCGCCTTCACCCGGCAGTTCGCGGGCCGGATCATCAATCTCCATCCTTCGTTACTGCCAGAGTTCGCCGGCACCATGGACGCCGTGGCCCGGGCACTGGAGAAAGGCGTCGCCGAGACTGGATGCACGGTGCACGTGGTGACGGACGACGTCGATCAAGGGCCGATTCTCGCCCAAAGCCGAGTCGCGGTTCGGCCAGACGACACCGTCGAGAGCCTCCGCGAGCGGATCCAGGCCGAGGAGCACATTCTGCTGCCCGTGGTGGTGAAGCGAATCGCCGGCCAGGTCCTCCCGCTCCGCGTATGAACGCCCTGCTGAGCGTCTCCGATAAGACCGGCCTGGCTGAATTCGCGCAAGGCCTCGATGGGCTCGGGGTGACGATGTATGCCACCGGCGGTACCGAGCGCGCGCTGCGCGATGCAGGCATCCCCGTCCACGCGCTCCAGGAGTTGACCGGATTCCCCGAGATGCTGGATGGGCGGGTGAAGACGCTGCACCCCAATGTGCACGCCGGCATCCTGGCGCGCCGCGACGAGCCGCGCCACCTGCAGGAGCTGGCCGACCGCGAGCTGAAGCTGATCGATCTCGTGGTGGTCAATCTCTACCCCTTCGTGGAGACGGTGTCATCGGGAGCCGGCCATGCGGAAACGATCGAGTCGATCGACATTGGCGGCGTGACCCTATTGCGCGCGGCGGCCAAGAACCACGACCACGTGCTTCCGGTGGTGCGGCCGAGCGATTACCCGGCGGTCCTCGAGGCGTTGAAGGGACCGGGCGGCATTCCGCCGTCGCTGCGGCGTCACCTGGCGGCGGTGGCCTTTGCCCACACGGCCGCATACGACGCCGCCATTGGCGAGCACCTGCGCGGGGCTGAGGCGCAGACCACGCTGCCTGAGGACTTCACCCTCGGCGGCCACAAACTGCGCGACCTCCGCTACGGCGAAAACCCGCATCAATCGGCGGCGCTCTATCGGACGGCCGGCGGCGGTGGGATCGCGGGCGCCAGGCAATGGCAGGGGCTCGAGCTCTCCTACAACAACCTGCTCGATGCCCAGGCCGCCTGGTCACTCGTCGCCGATTTTCCGAATGTCGCGGTCGCCATCATCAAACACGCCAACCCGTGTGGCGTGGCTATTGGCCAGGACCCGGCTGAGGCGTTCGATCGCGCGCTCAACTGTGATCGGCGATCCGCATTTGGCGGGATCGTCGCTTTCAACCGATCGGTTGACGCGGCCGCCGCCCAGGCGCTGGTTGGATCGTTCTTCGAGGTCGCGGTGGCCCCATCGTTCGACGAGCCGGCGCTGAAGGCGATGACGTCGCGGCCCAAACTCCGCGTCCTGCAACCCGGCGCGGGGTCGGCGCACCTGGAGCTCGACGCGCGGCCCATCACCGGCGGCTTCCTGGTGCAAACCGCTGATCAGACCGGTCGCACCCTCGGCGAGGCGCGCGTCGTCACGGCCAGAGTGCCCGATGACGCGACCCTCAAGGACCTGCAGTTCGCCTGGACGGTGGTCAAGCACGTCCGCTCGAATGCCATCGTGCTCGTCCACGAGGAGGCGGCGGTCGGGATTGGAGCGGGGCAGATGAGCCGAGTCGAGGCGGTCGAACTCGCCGTGCACCGCGCCGGACCGCGGGCGGCCGGCTCGGTGCTGGCCAGCGATGGGTTCTTCCCCTACCCGGATGGCGTCGAGGTGGCGGCCCGGGCGGGTGTGCGCGCCATCGTCCAGCCCGGCGGTTCGGTCAAGGACAGCGAGGCGATTGCCGCCGCCGACGACGCCGGCGTGGCGATGGTCTTCACCGGCGAGCGCCACTTCAAGCACTGAGCTTGCCGAGGGGCATCGGGAAGCGCTATCGTGGCCTGACTCGGATGAGCACCGTAGCCAAGCCGGTGGCGACCCACCTGCTGTCGACCAGCCCGGAGGTCTCGCTCGATGAGCTGCAACTGGGCGTCAGGAATCACTCCTTGCCACTCGAGGCCCTCCAGTACCCGATCACCCCGATCGGCCTGCACTACTTGCTGATCCACTTCGACATTCCGCGGGTCGACCCATCCCAGTGGGAGCTCGTGATCGGCGGCCACGTGCGCGAGCCGCTCACCTTGACGCTCGACGATATCAAGCGCCGGCCGGCGGTCACCCGGGTTGTGACGCTGGAGTGTGCCGGCAACGGCCGGGCCAACCTTTCGCCCCGTCCGGTCAGCCAGCCATGGCTCTTCGAGGCGGTGGGGAATGCGGAATGGACCGGCACCCCGCTACGGTCGCTGCTGGAGGCGGCCGGACCTCTCGACGGCGCCGTTGAGGTGGTCTTCACGGGCATCGATCGGGGTGTCCAGGGCGGTGTTGAGCAGCACTACGAGCGCAGCCTGACCATGGCGGAGGCCAACCGCGACGAAGTCTTCCTCGCCTATGCGATCAACGGGCAACCGCTCCCGCCGCAACACGGGTTCCCATTGCGTCTCGTGGTGCCGGGCTGGTACGGCATGACCCACGTCAAGTGGCTCCGGTCGATCACGGTCGTGACGCAGCCGTTTCGCGGTTATCAACAGGAGCCCGCCTATCACGTCACCAGCACCTGGGACGAGTTGGGCGAGCCCGTGACGCGGATGCTGCCCCGCTCGCTGATGGTGCCGCCTGGCATCCCGCATTTCCTGCCACGGACGCGCCAGCTCGGCCTGGGAACCTGCATCCTCGACGGTCGGGCGTGGTCAGGCCGGGGACGCATCGTTCGCGTTGAGATCAGCACCGACGGAGATGGATCCTGGGCGGATGCCGAGCTCGCTGGAGACGGTGGGGATTTCGGCTGGCAATCATGGCGCTATGCGTGGGGCGCCGATCGGGCTGGTGAGTACGAGCTCTGCTGCCGTGCGACCGACGCGACGGGGAACGTTCAGCCGCTGACCGCGCCGTGGAACGCGCATGGCGTCTGCAACAACCAGGTGCAGCGCGTCAAGGTCGTGGTCGGAAAGGATCTGGTGCCGGTCCAAGCGCCGGCTGACGGCATTTCCTGAATCGTCCGGCGGCGACAGTTCCGTCCGACTGCTATTCTTAGTTTGGTCTTCGGGGCAGGGGTGTAACTCCCTGATCGGCGGTATAGCCCGCGAGCGCCCTACGGCGCATGACCCGGTGAAGGCGTAGCGCCCACTCCGGGGCCGACCGTACAGTCGGGATGAAAGAAGGCCCTCGGAGCGTACCTACCGTGCGCCCGATTTCTGCCCCGGCGGCCAAAGGAGTAATGACGATGGCCGTCCCGACGACAAGAACGCAAACCGCAGCGCCTGGCGGGCGGCCCAGTTTTATCGACCGCTTCTCGGTCGTGGTGGTTGCGATCGCTGCCGTGATCTGGGTTTCCGACGCGTATTTCCGCAACCCCCTGACCAGCCATCTGACCGCATCTCAGATTGTGTTTGCGGAGGATGCGCTTGTAACGATCTTCCTTCTCCCGCTCCTGGTTGGCGGCTGGAACGAACTCGGCCGGTTAACCGCCCGGCAGTGGGTTTCCCTAATTGTCATTGGCGTCGGACCACAAGCCTTGGCCACATGGTTGTTTACAAAGTCCTTCTCTCATCACGTATTTGCCGTTACCTACGTCGCCCAGATGACTCAGCCGTTGATTGCGATGACATTGGCGTGGGTCATCCTCGGAGAACGGCGGCGGCGCTGGTTCTGGCCAACGGTGGTTATGGCGCTGGTCGGCGTTTACATCGTTGTTTTTGCGCGCGATTTATCTGAACCCTTCAGGCTCCTTCAAGGTCAGCAGGTCGCGAGCACAGCGGCAGTGCGCTTGGAAGCTGGTCTGGAGGCCCTTGGCGCGGCGTTCCTGTGGGCCGCCGGCACCGTACTCGGACGATTTGTTCTGGGAACGATCTCATTTCGCACCACGACTGCTCTGCGATTTACCTTGGCACTACCGATCTTGGCCGTGCTCGTCGTAGTTGAGAGCGGCCTCGGCGGCTTCGGTCACTACACAATTTCGGACTTCGTTCCGAATTTGCTCTACATCGCGATTGTTCCGGGCGTGATCGGCCTGCTTGTGTACTATCGCGGGCTGGCAAGCACCCCCGCGTCCCTCGCTACGATTGCCGAGCTTGCTCTGCCGGTCACGATTCAACTTCTAGCGCCGCTACCGTACCCGTGGGGGTTTGGCCAAGCACTGCCCGCTTACGCTCAACTAAACCAGGCAATCGGTACCGGCCTGTTGATTGTCGTGATTCTGCTGTTGAACTACACGAAGGAGCGAGTGCCGCCAGTCGTCGTGCAGGAGCCCGCCGCAGCCTAGACGCGGCCATGCGGTCACGCATTAATGATTTGGGAGCCGGCTTTAGCATTGATCCCGACCAGGGCCTGAGCGACACCGACGAGGCGCACCTCGTTCGGTTGGCCGCCGAGCTCGGTTACCACTCCGCCTGGACGCCGTCTCGTGCCGACGCGGCGGCGTTCGATCGCTGTCTGCGCTGGCATGCAGCAAGTGGACTGCCGGTTGGGATTTCCGTCGTTCCCGCTTCCGGCCAGCCGCCGGAGTTCTATGCGGAACAAGCTCGCGCTGTGTGGGAGAAAACCGGGGGTCGATTCACGCTCGGCGTGGGCAGTGGGCAGATGCCCCATCCAGCCGAGGCGATGCGCCCGTATCTACTCGACCTTCAGAAGCGCCATCCGCCAGAGTTGCCGCTCTACCTCGCCGCCCTCGGCCCGTTGATGCTGCGCCTGGCGGCGGAGCTCGCCGATGGGGTCGCGTTGAACTGGTGCACCGCAGAGCAGGTCGCGTGGTCGCGCCAGCAGCTGGCTGACGCCGCGAACGCCGCTGGTCGCCGTGTGCCTCGAGTGATCGAGTACATCCGAACGGCCGTTGATCCTGATGTCGAGCTGGCTCGCAGGACGGTGGCGGCTGCCGCGCTGGGATACGCCCTGCGCGTGCCCGCTTATCGACGCCACTTCGAACGGATGGACTTCGGGGAGGAGCTCCGTCGGATCGAGGCAACGGGCGCCGCGCCCAACCCGGAATTCATCGCTCGCGTCGCCGCCGCGGGCAGACCCGGGGAGACTCGAACGCAGGTGGAACGTCTGGCGACGGGCGTCGATCTTCCCATCGTTCGGATCCTGGTGGTCCGCCGCGGTGATGTCGAGTCCGCGCGGCGCGTCCTGGAGGAATGCCGCCCGACCCACTGAGTTCACTCGGGCGACGGCGGCCCGGCCACATCTGTCCGGCTCAATAATCCAAGTGGGGTGGCGGTGGACCCGGTAGGCAACCTGCGAGTTGCAGCCACCGACAACGGTCGCATTCCGACAGGTCCTCTTGCACACCTGACCTTGGCGCCGAAGCTGCTTAGCGTAGAGCTAGCACCGCGCAGCCCAGGCCGACCAGCGTAATGGCAATGGCGGCACCGAACCCGAGTCGACCGCGCCCGGTCGTGAGAGCCAGGCCACCGATCCCGGCGCCGACTCCCACGCAGGCGGTGATGCCAACGAGGAAAAGCACCAGGACCTGACCCACTCTGATGAGGTCTTGGAATCTTCGTGTGTCGGGCTGCAGCTGAACCGCAAGCATGTCCGCGCCTAGGTACAGCGTCGCCGCGGCGCCTACCGCGGCGAAGACGCCGACGACGATCACGAGAGTCTGCGGTGTGTGCTGGCCGTTCACACTGATGTGACGCGGACCGCTGTGGATAACTTCGACACGCAGCTGTCGCAAACCGGTGCCATACTGCGGGCGGCCTTGAAGAAGGAACGCCGGAACTGGAAACTCCCCGAGCCGCTTCGGGCTCAACCAGGACTTGAGGCCTTCTCCCCGGTATTCCGGCAGATCCTGCACGGTCGCGGCGTCGTGCGCCAGAGTCAGCTCGACCCCTGGCTGCAGACCGACCTCGAAGGAGCCCCTGATCCCTTCCTGCTGAAGGACATGGCGGTGGCGTGCGATCTGATCGCGCAGACGATCGCGGCCGGCGAGCGCATCGCGGTCTACGGCGACTACGACGCGGATGGTGTCACCGCGTGTGTCACGCTGGCACGCGGCCTTCGCTCGGTGGGCGCCGATGTTATCACCTATATCCCCAATCGCTTCACCGAAGGCTACGGCCTGAATCTCGAAGCGCTCAACGACCTGCACGCGCGCGGCGCGAGGCTCGTCATCACCTGCGACTGCGGGACGAACTCGGTTGAGGCTGCCGCGGGGAGGCCGCAGGGCATGCGGCTGATCGTCACCGACCACCATGAGGTGGGCGCGCAGCGCCCCGCGGTCGACGCGCTCATCAACCCCAAGCAGCCCGACTGCGCCTATCCCTTTGATGGGCTTGCCGCCTGCGGGGTCGCCTACAAATTGCTCGTCGCGCTCGAGCGGCGCGTCTTTCCCGGAAAACTCGACCCCGGCGCGTCCCTCGACGCCGTGGCGCTGGGAACCGTCGCTGATGTCGTGCCGCTACGCGCGGAAAACCGCGCCATCGTGCGCGCCGGCCTTCGCCGCCTGAGCGAGGCTCCCAGTCCGGGGTGCGCGGCATTGCTCGCCGTCGCCGGCATCACGGCGCCGGTGACGGCGGAGCACCTCGCCTTCCAACTCGGGCCGCGGATCAATGCGGCCGGACGGATGGAAGATGCGATGCTCGCCCTCCAGTTGTTGATGGCCGAGAGCCGGGAGGAAGCGGATCCGTTCGCTCAGCGGCTTCACGATCAGAACGCGCAGCGCCAGCAACTGACCGCGGAGATCGTGCGCGAGGCGAGGACGCAGGTCGCCGAGCTCGACAACGGGGCTGCGGTGATCGTCATGGGCGCCGACCACTGGCCGCTTGGCGTGCTCGGGTTGGCGGCCAGCCGGTTGGTTGAAGAGTTCTACCGGCCGACGTTCATCTTCAATACCGAGGGTGATGAATGGCGTGGCTCGGCGCGGAGTATCGAGAGTTTTCACCTGGTGGATTGCCTTCAGGATTGCGCGCCGCTCCTGCATCGATTTGGCGGGCACGCGATGGCGGCTGGGCTCACCGTGCTCAAGAGTCGCTTTGCCGAGTTGAAGGAATGCCTCGAGCAATACACGACGAGTCGCTTGAACGGCGATGCATTCTCGCGGCCGATCACCATCGAGGCGACGGCGGCCTTCGCCGACCTCAAGCCAAGCCTGCATTACGAACTCCAAATGCTCGCCCCTTTCGGGGTCGGCAATCGCGAGCCGTTACTTCTCAGCAAGGAGGTCGAGGTCGTGCGGACCGAGACGTTCGGCTCGGATCGCCGCCATCTGCGCGTGCAGTTGCGCGATCGGACGGCGAGCGCGGAAGCGATCGCGTTCGACAAGGCGGCCGTGGCACCGCACCTCCCGAGTGGCCGGCGGATCGATGTCGTGTACGCGCTGCAGTGCGAGCGCTGGGACGGCCTGGATCGAATCCGGTTGCATCTCAGGGACCTCCGACCGGCGGTGCAGCCGGCGCTCGTTCTCGCCGGCGTGTAAAGCGCCTTAGCCCGTCTTTACTCGGGCGCAAGCGCTGTGCTACGGTAGCCCTCAGGCAGGTGCTTTGGGGGAAGAGGCACCTTGTTGAGCAAGCAATAGCGAGGCAAGCATGCTGGACGAGGTACGCACTCCAAGGCTGGTCGTCGCCGGTACCGCGAGCAACGTCGGCAAGACCATCCTCACGGCCGGGTTGATTGCGGCCTTCAAAGCCCGCGGGCTCACGGTCCAATCCTTCAAAGTCGGTCCTGACTACATCGATGCGGCGTACCTGGCGCACGTCAGCGGGCGGCCCTGCCGCAATCTCGACTCGTGGATGCTGGGTGAGGGAGCGCTACGCCAGGTGCTGGCGCAGGGTGCGCTCGGCGCCGACCTGGCGATCGTCGAGGGCATGCTCGGGCTCTTCGACGGCCGCGACGGCAGTACCGAGGGCAGCACGGCCGACGTCGCTCGCGTCATTAAGGCGCCCGTCGTGCTGGTAATCGATGTCCGGGAGATGGTCGAGAGTGCCGCGGCCCTGGCTTTGGGCTTCAAAACGTACGGAGAGTCGCCCAAAATCGCCGGGGTCCTCCTGAACAACGTTCGCTCCGGCGCCCACCGGCGCACGGTCGAGGACGCGATCTGGGATCACGCGATGCTGCCGGTCCTGGGTGCCTTGCCGGCGATGCCGCAGTTCGACATTCCGCAACGCCAGCGTGGTCTCTTACCGGTCACCGAGAACAAGGAATGGGATCAGATGATCGGCGTGCTCTCGGAGACGATCGATCGCGACGTCGACCTCGATCTGTTGCTGCGGATCGCGAACAAAGCGGAGCTGGTGCCGCTTGTGCCGAAGAAGGTGTTCCAGGGAAAACCCGACGGCGGGCGGACTGTGCGCCTCGCCGTCGCCTACGACGACGCCTTCAACTTTTACTATCCGGAAAACCTCGAGCTGCTCGAGGAACACGGCGTCGAGGTCGTGCCGTTCAGTCCGCTAGAGGATGCGCAGCTGCCGCAGGACATCGCCGGCGTCTACCTCGGCGGTGGCTTCCCCGAGATCTTTGTCGAACCACTGGCGAACAATCACGCCATGGCCGAGTCGATCCAGCGCGCCCATCGCAACGAGGTACCGATCTACGCGGAGTGCGGGGGCCTGATGTACCTGGGACGTTCGCTCCGAACGGAGTCGGGGACGACGCACCGGATGGCGGCGGTGATCCCGGTCGACGTCGAGATGGACGGCGAGATCCATCGCTTCGGTTACCGGCAGCTCCTCACCCTCGAGGACAACATCCTGTCACCGCGCGGGCAGTTCTACCGAGGGCACGAGTTCCACTGGAGCCGCATCACTGGCCACAACGGCGACCTGAAGCCCGCCTACCAGATGCAGAACGCCGAGGGCGACGTCATCGGCTACGAGGGTTTCGTGGCACCCAACCTGCTCGCCAGCTACGTGCACCTGCACTTCGGGCAGAATCCGTTGCTGGTCGACAAGTTCGTCCAACACTGCCGCGAGTACGCCGCTGTCCGCAGCGCCTCCTGACCTCGTTTTAGTCCGGGCTGTTTCGGGCATTACAGAGTAATCCATGGCCACGCCTCAGTACAAGGACTACTACCAGACGCTCGGCGTCACTCGGACCGCCACCGAGAAGGAGATCAAGTCCGCCTACCGCCGGCTGGCACGCCAGTTCCATCCCGACGTTAACAAGGACCCCAAGGCCACCGACCGCTTCAAGCTAATCAACGAGGCCTACGAGGTGCTCAGCGACCCAAAAAAGCGATCGAAATACGACCAGCTCGGCGCCGACTGGGAACGGATCGAGCGCGAGCAAGAGTTCGGCCGCCAGTACCAGTCGCAGCCCAGCCGCGGGGCCGGCCAGGCCGCCGGATTCGGCGATTTCAGCGACTTCTTCAACACCTACTTTTCCGGCGAAGGCGGCGGGTTTTCCGGTTTCGGCTTCGAGGGGACGCGCGGTCGAAGCGTCACTCGGGAGCGCGGCGAGGACATCGAGCATCCGATCGAGATCACGCTCGAAGAGGCAGCGCAAGGTGGCGAGCGCACCATTCAGACCGAGGTGCCTGAGACCTGCCCCACCTGCGGCGGCTCGGGCTTTACCGCCGAGCGGCGCAAGGTAGGCAACCGCACCGTGATGGAGAGCGTCACCTGCCCGACCTGCGGTGGCGCCGGGGTTCGCGCCACGCGCCGACAGATCCAGGTCAAGATCCCGGCGGGCGTGATCGAGGGCTCACGCATCCGGGTGAAGGGCGAAGGGCAGCGCGGCGCCGAAGCGGGCGACCTCTATCTCCGCGTCCATCTGCTGCCGCATGACCGTTTCGCGGCCAAGGGCCGGGATCTTTACACGCCGTTTCCGGTACTCGACGACCAAGCCGCGCTCGGCGACGAGGTCACGATCCAGTCACTCACGGGGGGACAACTCCAGCTGAAGATCCCGCCTGCGAGCCAGGCGGGCAAAGTCTTTCGGCTGAAGGGCAAGGGCTTGCCCGCGCTCAAAGACGGACTGCCCGGCGACCTCTACGCCACGCTCGAGATTCGCATCCCGGAGCCGATCACCCCGGCGGTGCGCGACCTCTACGAGGGAATCCGCAAAGCCCGGACCAGCTGAGTCAGCGGCGGAAGAAGGCGTTCAGCAGGATCGTCAGCACCAGGCTCAGCAGCAAGCCGGTGACGATCGGAAAGTAGAAATGCACATTGCCACGGTCGACCGAGATGTCGCCCGGCAATTTGCCGAGGTAGGGAATCCTGAGGCCCAAGCTCAGAAAGAGCCCGACCACGAGGATGAAGCCGCCAACAATGATGAGCAGCTTGCCGATCTCGGGCATGAATTCATCCTACGCGCCGCCTGACGCGCCGATCTAGCGGGCCGGTCGCGACTCGGTTAGAAACCGATCCAGCCGATCGCTTGTTCGATCTTGGCCTGCTGTAGCCCGGCGATCGGCACGCCGTCGATCACCGTTAACGGCACCTGCCGGACCTCGATGTCGAGGTTGCGCAGGTCCTTGCCATCGAGCTTGCCGTCGGCGCAAATATGCTCCTGGAACGCGACGCCGCGGCTCTCCAGGATCTCCTTGATTCGGCGGCTGCTCTCGCAGTCCGGTCGGGTGTATACGATGACTTCCATCTCGCCCTTTGCCTCCGTGTGCTCCCGCTCGCCCCGGGGTGACACAGAACTTGATATCGCGCCTTAAAAAGGCTATAGCAACCCTATCAACGGACCTGTCATTTGTCCAATTCATTTCTCCGATGCGTTCGATCAGGATCGTTGATATCAGGCCGAGAAACGTTTGGTTTGACACCCTGGGCCTCGGCCCGTAGACTTACCGGGACCTTCGTCCTTTAACCCGGTCCAGCGAGACCGAAAGGAGAATTCGGTGCGAGACACCCTGACCGCTCCGGCCGCGCGGACGCAGGTTCCCATCCGACATCTGACCGGGCCACACGCTCTGGACCGTGCCCTGATCGAGCAGTTGCTTGAGCGGGCGGCCGCATTCGAACAGGCCAACGAGATCGCGATGGGGCGGCTGTCGGGCCGGCTGCTCGCGACGGTCTTCTACGAACCGAGCACCCGCACGCGCTTTTCCTTCGAGGCAGCCATGCACCGGCTCGGCGGCCAGGTCCTGAGCGCGGAGAACGCCACCCGGGCCTCGTCAGCAGCCAAGGGAGAGTCGCTGGAGGACGCCATCCGCGTCATCGGCGGCTACGTCGACGGCCTCGTGCTGCGCCATCCCGAGGTCGGCACCGCCGAGCGGGCGGCGGCCGTGGCCACGGTGCCGGTGATCAACGCCGGAGACGGGGCCGGGCAGCATCCGACGCAGGCGCTGCTCGATCTCTTCACCGTCAAGAAAGAGCTGGGCCGCCTCGACCACCTGCGGATTGGCCTGGCGGGCGACTTGCGCAATGGCCGGACGGTTCGGTCGCTCGCGGTGCTGCTCTCACGCTTCCCGGGAAACGAGCTGGTGCTGATCGCGCCGCCGGCGTTACGTATGGGCGACGACGTGGTTGGCTCCCTCCAGCGGGCGCAACAGAGCCTGCGGCTGACCGACGACCTGGTCGGCGCGATCCCGGGGCTCGACGTCCTGTATCAGACGCGCATCCAGGCCGAGCGCTTCGAGTCGCCCGAAGAATACGAGCGGCTTCGCGGCGTCTATGTCGTCACGCCCGAGGTGATGCGCCGATTGCCGGAGCACGCCATCCTCATGCATCCACTGCCGCGCCTGGGAGAGATCGATCCGCTGGTCGACGCCGACCCGAGGGCCGCGTACTTCCGGCAGGCGCGCAATGGGTTGTGGGTACGGATGGCCGTGCTCGAGTGGGCACTGGGGCGCTGATGTTGCAGACCCCGCCCGCCAAGGCCGTCATCCTCGATGCCGAAGGTCTGCGCCGCGCCTGGCGACGCATTGCACACGAAGTGATCGAGCGGCAGCCGAACCTCGCGCAACTGAGCTTACTGGGCATCGTCACCCGCGGCCTCCCGCTCGCGCAGCGGCTGGCTGCCACCCTCGAGGAGCTCGAAGGCGTCCGCCTTCCCGTCATCCCGCTCGACGTGCGAGCCTACCGCGACGACCAGCCCCGTGCGGCGATTGCCCCCTTGCCGGTCCTGCCGCCGGCGGCGGTCGACGGCCGGCCCATCTTGCTCGTCGATGACGTGCTCTTCAACGGGCGGACGGTGCGCGCCGCCATCGACGCCCTGATCGCCGCTGGCCGCCCCACGCAGATCCAGCTTGCCGTGCTGGTTGACCGCGGTCACCGCGAGCTGCCGATCCGTCCTGACTACATCGGCAAGAACGTGCCGACCTCGCGACAGGAGTGGGTGGACGTGCACTTGATGGAAACCGATGGTGAGGATGCGGTTCGCATCCTCGAGCGGTCAGAGGTCTGATGCGCCTGCATTACGTCCGCGTGCTGGGACCCGGCGGCCTTTCGATGCCGCAAACGGTGGATGTCAACGCCGAGGGTGCCGACGATCGTGATGCAACCGGACTCGTGCTCTCCCCCGGCTGGATGGACCTGCACGCGCACTTGCGCGATCCCGGGTTCCCGCAGAAGGAGACGCTGCTCTCCGGCGCGACAAGCGCCGCCGTCGGCGGGTTCACACACGTGGTCGCCATGGCGAACACCGCCCCTGTGACCGATCGACCCGAGCGGCTGCAAAGCCTGGTAGCGCGGAGCGAGGCGCTGCCGATCCGCATCAGTTTCGTCGGAGCCGTCACCATCGGCCTCGAAGGCCAGCAGCTGACCGACGCCGTGGCGCTGAAAGCGGTCGGAGCCGTGGCGCTCTCCGACGATGGCCGGCACGCGATGGACCGCGCCATGCTTGGCCGTGCCCTCGCAGCAGCGGCAGCGGCTGGGTTGCCGGTGCTCATCCACGCGCAGGCGGAGGGCCTCGGGAACGGCCCCGATGCGGAGGCCGCCGCGGTCAGAGACGCGCTGGACGCGCTGCGCACTATCAAGGGTGCCCGCCTCCACGTCCAGCACGTCAGCACGCGCCAGGCGGTCGAGTTGATTCGTGCCGCCAAGGCGGATGACTTGGCGGTAACGGCCGAAGCCACCCCGCATCACCTCACGCTCACATCGCGGGATGCGGCAGCGATGGGTCCACACGGCAACGTCAATCCGCCGCTAAGGACCGCCGACGACCGCGATGCGCTGCGCCAGGCGCTGATCGAAGGGGTGATCGACGTGATCGCAACCGATCATGCGCCGCATGACCAGGCCGCGAAGCAGGCGGGCGCCAATGGCTTCCACGGTTTCGAGACGGCGGTGAGCGTCGTCCTGGGGCTCGGTCTCACCGATCGCGTCGTCTACCGCGCCTGCGTGTCCCGCCCACGAGAGATTGTGGGCCAATCGCTCGAGGAGGAATGGATCCTGATCGACCCGAATGCCGAATGGACCGTTGACGCGTCCTCCTTCCGCAGCCGCGGCAAGAACACGCCGTTTCAAGGGCGGCGGCTGCGCGGACATGTCGTCATGACCGTCTGTCGAGGGCAAGTGGTGACGGAGCGCGTGATGCAGCATGCCTGACGCGATGGTGCTCGTCCTCGAGGACGGCTTCACCGTGTTCGGCGAGCGTGGTGGGCAGGCCACCCAGGCCGCGGGTGAAGTCGTGATCAACACGTGCATGACCGGCTACCAGGAAGTGCTGTCGGACCCCTCGTATGCCGGGCAGATGGTGGTCATGACCTATCCACTGGTCGGCAACTATGGCGCGACACCGGATTTCCAGGAGTCGGGCCGCCCCTGGGCTCGGGCGTTGATCACCCGTCAGCTCAGCCCCTTCCAGCAGCACTGGCGCACCCACCAGTCACTGGCCGAGTGGCTCGACGGCTACGGTGTCCCGATCCTCACCGGTTGCGATACGCGGCGATTGGCCAGACATCTGCGAGGCACGGGCGCGCAGCGGGCGCTCATCGGGCCCCGTCACGAGCTCCCGTCACTGCGCGAGCGTGTTCCCCGCGTGATTCCACTCGAGGAACAGGACCTGGTCCGCCAGGTCTCCGGAGCGTTCACCGATGTCATGGAGTCCCTCGATCCCGTGCTCTCGGCCCGGTCGTTGCGCCAGTGGACCGGCCTGCGGCTCGTCGTCGTCGACTACGGCGTCAAGCGCAACATCCTCCGATCGCTGCGCGCACGCGGTATCGAGGTCGAGGTCCTGCCGCACGACAGCGACCTCGAGACGATCCTCGCGCGCCGCCCGGACGCGGTCGTGCTCTCGAACGGCCCGGGTGACCCATCACAGTTGCAGCCGGCCGTCGAGATGACGAGGCAGCTGATCAAGCGCGTCCCGGTGCTGGGCATCTGCCTCGGGCATCAACTGGTCGGCCAGGCGGCCGGCGCCCGCACCTCACGGCTGCGATTCGGGCACCACGGCGGCAACCATCCCGTGCTCGACCTGCGGACGGGGCGGGTGAGCATGACGTCGCAGAATCATGAGTTCGAGGTCGATGCGGAGAGCCTGCCCGCGAGCAGCGGCTTCCGCGTCAGTCACCGCAACCTGCACGATGGCTCGGTGGAGGGCCTCGTGCACGATCATCTGCCGGTCCGCTCCGTGCAGTATCACCCCGAAGGCGCACCCGGACCGCAGGACAACCAGGTGATCTTCGATGAGTTCCTCGACCTGGTCGCCGGCCGGCAAGCGGTGCCGATCACCGTGCGCGAGCCGGTGCGCCGTCCCACCAGCGTGCTCGTCATCGGGTCCGGCCCGATCGTGATCGGCCAGGCCGCGGAGTTCGACTACGCGGGAACCCAGGCCTGCAAGGCGCTTCGCGAAGAAGGCGTGCGCACCATCCTCGTGAATTCCAACCCGGCGACCATCATGACCGACGAAGGCATCGCGGACCGCGTCTACATCGAGCCGCTGACGGTCGAGGCGATCACGGCGATCATCGAACGCGAGCGGCCTGATGGGCTGCTGCCGACCCTCGGCGGCCAGACCGGGCTCAACCTGGCGGTGGCACTGGCCGACGCCGGCGTCCTCGACCGCTGCGAGGTGCGTGTGCTCGGGACGCCGCTCGCGGCGATCCGGGAGGCGGAGGATCGCGAAGCCTTCAAGGGCGTGTTGCTGCGCATCGGCGAGCCGGTGCCGGACAGCCGCACCGTGACCACGGTCGAGGCCGCCCAGGAATTCGCCGCAGCGATCGGGCTCCCGCTTGTGGTTCGACCGGCCTACACCCTGGGCGGCACGGGCGGCGGGATGGCGGAGACCCCGCTCGAGCTCGAAGCCATCGTCCGCGACGGACTGGCCGCGAGTCCGATCCGGCAGGTGCTGGTCGAGCGCTCGCTCTCCGGCTGGAAAGAGATCGAGTACGAGGTCATGCGGGACGCCAACGACACCTGCATCGCTGTCTGCAACATGGAGAACCTCGACCCCATGGGCGTGCATACCGGTGACAGCATCGTGGTGGCGCCCAGCCAGACGCTCTCCGACCGCCAGTACCAGATGCTCCGATCGGCGTCGCTGCGCATCATCCGGGCCCTGCGCATCGAAGGCGGGTGCAACGTGCAGTTCGCGCTGGACCCAGAATCCGATCAGTACTACGTCATCGAGGTGAATCCTCGGGTCAGCCGGTCGTCCGCGCTGGCGTCGAAGGCGACGGGATATCCGATCGCGCGAGTGGCCGCCAAGATCGCCGCCGGACGCGGCCTTCACGAAATCGCCAATGCGGTCACGGGGCAGACGAGTGCGGCCTTCGAGCCGGCGCTCGACTACTGCGTTGTCAAGATCCCGCGCTGGCCCTTTGATAAGTTCCCCGCCGCGGACCGGACGCTGGGTACGCAGATGAAGTCCACCGGCGAGGTGATGGCGATCGAGCGGACGTTTGAGGCCGCGCTGGGCAAGGCTTTGCGGGCGCTAGAGCAGCGTCTTCCCGATGCCACGCAACTGCGCGGCCGTCCAGACCTGCTGCATCAGCCCAACGACCGCCGGCTGATGGCCGCGATGCAGGCGCTGCGCGACGGCGCCAGCCATGATGAGGTCGGCGCGGCGACCGGCTACGCACCCTGGTTCGTCGACCGCCTGGCGTTCATCACGGCGCTCGAGGCCGAGCTGCAGCAAGGGTTGGGGCCGGACCCGGATCTACTTCTGCGCGCGAAGCGCGCCGGCTTCGATGACGAGCGAATCGCGGAACTTTGCGGCGGGCGGCTCCAGGCCAGCGCGCCGGAGCCGACCTTCCGGCAGGTCGATACCTGCGCCGCGGAGTTCGAGGCGGTGACACCCTATTACTACGCCACCTATGAGGACGAGGACGAGATCATCCGCAGCGGGAACACCGCGGTGGCGGTGATCGGCTCGGGTCCGATCCGGATCGGCCAGGGAATCGAATTCGACTACTGCAGCGTGCACGCCTCGGCCGCGCTGCAGGAGGCCGGCCTCGACAGCGTGCTCATCAATAGCAACCCCGAGACGGTCAGCACCGACTTCGATGCCTCGACCCGTCTCTACTTCGAACCGCTCGACCTGGAGGGCGTCCGCAACGTGCTGCGCCGCGACCCCGTGCTGGGCGTCATGGTCCAGTTCGGCGGGCAGACGGGTCTGAACCTCGCCGACGCCCTGGCGGCAGGCGGGACTCACATTCTCGGCTCAAGCGTCGACACCATCGACCTGGCGGAAGACCGGCGTCGCTGCGAGGCGCTGCTGCGCGACAGCGGGATCCCACAGTCACCCGGCGGCTCAGCCACCAACGCCGAGACCGCGCTGGCGATCGCCGCGAAAGTGGGCTACCCGGTCCTGGTGCGGCCATCCTATGTCCTGGGCGGGCGCGGCATGGAGATCGTCCACTCGGCGGCGGATCTTCGACGCTACGTCGAGGCAGCCATGGCCTTCGGCGTGCGCGGCCCGATCCTCGTCGACAAGTACCTGCTGGGGCGCGAGATCGACGTCGACGCCGTCTGCGACGGTGAGACCGTGTTGATACCGGGCATCCTCGAACACATCGAGCGGGCCGGCATCCATTCGGGCGATTCATTCGCGGTCTACCCGCCGATCACACTGACGCCGGCTGAGACCGACCGCGTGGTCGAGGCGACGACCATCATCGCCCGCCTGTTCAAGGCGGTGGGCCTGATCAACATCCAGTTCGTCATACAGGACGGCATCCCGCACGTGCTCGAGGTGAACCCGCGGGCCAGCCGGACGGTGCCCTTCCTCAGCAAGGTGACGGGGGTGCCGATGGTGAACCTGGCCACGCATGCGGCATTGGGCCGCTCCCTCAACGACTTCGGCTTCGCCAACGGCCTCCAGCCGAGCCGGCCGCTGTATGCCGTCAAGGCCCCTGTCTTCTCGATGGCCAAGCTGCCGGCCGTCGACGCCGTGCTCGGGCCAGAGATGAAGTCGACGGGTGAGGCGATGGGGATCGCGCAAGACCTGCCGACCGCCCAGTACAAGGCGTTCCTCTCGACGATGCAGGAACTTCCACCTGACGGCGCGGCCTTGTGCTCGATCGCCGACGCCGACAAGCAGGAGGCGCTGCCCATCTTGCGGGGACTTCATGCCCTGGGCATTCGGCTCTACGCGACAGCGGGCACCGCCGCCTTGCTGGGCGAGTCGGCGATCCCGGCAACCACGGTGCAGAAGCTGCGCGACGGCCATCCCAATGTCGTGGACGTGATCCAGTCCGGCCAGGTCCAGCTCGTCGTCAACACCGTATCGACGCCGGCGCCCGTCGCCAATAACGGTGGGGGCGTGCCCCTGCGCGATGGGTACGAGATCCGCCGGGCATCGGTCGAGCGCCGCATCCCGTGCCTGACTTCGCTGGACACCGCACGGGCGCTGGTGCAGGCATTGCGATCCTGGCGCCGAGAACATCGATCGAGCGTCGCGACGCTCGGCGAGTACGTGGGCGCTGTCGCCGAGGTCGTGCGCGCATGAGTATCGCTGTTGAGCGGATATCACCCTCCCCCTCCGGGGGAGGGCAAGGTGGGGGCGCGATCGTGGTCGAGCGCTCCGTCCCCATGGCCGGGGCGGTGGAGCTGGTCCTCTACCATCCGCCGTCAGCGGTCGCCGTCAACCCCGGGCAGTTCTTCCAACTTGCGGTCAGCGCGCCGCATACGATCCTGCGCCGGCCCTACAGCGCCGCCTGGTCCGATCCGGCGAGTGGCCGGATCGGGTTCATCTTCAATGTCGTGGGCGCCGGGAGCGCTTGGCTGTCGGTCCGCCATGAGGGCCACGAGATCGACCTGCTCGGCCCACTCGGGCGCGGCTTCGCGCTCGACGGTGACGGCCCCGCGGTCTGCATCGCCGGCGGCCTCGGCGTCGCCGTGTTCCCGGGAGTCGTTCAGGCACTCGTGGCCCGTGGACGCAAGGTCACGATGCTTCAGGGCGCGCGCACGGCCGCGCAGCTCCTGCCCGCGAGTCGATTCGTTGGGGCCGACATGCGGGTCGCCACCGACGACGGCAGCGCAGGCCATCGCGGGCGGGTGGTGGATCTGCTCTCCAATCTCCCTCCCCCCTTGTGGGGGAGGGCCGGGGTGGGGGGTATCGACATAGTCGCCTGTGGACCGACGCCGATGCTCCAGGCCTTGATCAGCGCAGCACCCCATCACGGGATTCCTCTCTCATCCATCCAGGTGGCGCTCGAAACGCCGATGGGTTGCGGCGTCGGCACCTGCCTGGGTTGCGCGGCGCCGCGGAGTCGCGCCGGTTACCTCCTAACCTGTCAGGACGGGCCGTGCGTGCGCGCCGATCGCATCGATTGGGATCGGATGACGGATGAGTTCCATGGCTAAGCCCCTGGATCTGCGCGTCGACCTCGGCGGGGGCCTGCGCCTGCGGAGCCCGGTGCTGGTCGCGTCGGGGACCTTCGGTTACGGCTTCGATGCGCCGCAGGTCGACCGTGCCGTCTTGGGCGCCATCGTTACTAAGGGCACGACGCTGCGACCACGAGACGGCAACGCCCCGAACCGCATCGCGGAGACGCCATCCGGAATGCTGAATGCCATCGGATTGCAAAATCCCGGCGTCGATCACGTGGCGCGAGTCTATGCACCGGTTTGGGCATCGTGGGACCTGCCCGTGATCGTCAACGTCGCCGGCGACTCGGTGGACGAGTACGTCGCGGTCGCGCGCCGCCTTGAGGGCGTGCTCGGCATTGCCGGGCTCGAGTTGAACATCTCCTGTCCGAACGTCGCCAACGGCCTGCAGTTCGGCGTCGATCCCGACCTGGCGGCCGAGCTGACCTCGGCCGTCCGGGCCGTGACGCGGCTTCCGTTGATGGTCAAGCTGACCCCCAACGTCACCGACCTCGTCGGGGTTGCTCGCGCGGTCGAAGACGCAGGGGCGGACGCGGTGTCCGCCACAAATACCTACGTTGGGATGGCGATCGACGTTCGCCGGCGCCGGCCCGTGCTGTCGCGGGGCAGCGGCGGCTTGAGCGGACCGGCGATCAAGCCGCTGGCGTTGCACGCGGTCTGGCAGGTGGCCGCGGCCGTGCGCATTCCGGTGATTGGCATCGGTGGGATCACGTCGGCCCTCGATGCGTTGGAATTCCTGCTGGCCGGCGCGGCGGCCGTGCAATTGGGAACTGTCAACTACGTCCGGCCTCAGGCAGCCCGCGAAGTCCACGATGGGATCGCTGAATATCTAGAAGAGCGTGGGTTCGGGGACATGCGCGCGTTGCCGATCCGGTCCGCGAGCGTGCTGACCCATGCCTGACCGCAACATGAGTCAGTTCGATGCCCATCGGGCATTCGACGCGGCAGGTGCCTTCCTACGGGGACACTTCGTCTACACCAGCGGACGGCACGGCACTGATTACCTGGAGAAGTTCCGAATCCTGGAAGATCCGAAGGCGACCACCGAGCTCGCCGGCATGATCGCGCAGCAATTCATGCCACTGCGACCCGAGTTGGTGGCCGGCCCCACAACTGGCGGCATCATCCTCGCGTATGAGGTTGCCCGGCAGCTTGGTGTCAACGCCGTTTATGTCGAGCGCGGCGGATCGGCAGGCCGGGTCCTACGTCGCGGCTTCGAGATCTCGCCCGGCAGCAGGGTCCTCGTGGTCGACGATGTCGTCACGACCGGTGGATCGCTCGCTGAGACGCACGCCTGCATTACCGACGCCGGCGGCGTCGTCATCGGCGTTGGAGTCCTTGCCGACCGAACGGCTGGTCGGGCCGCGACCGATGTTCCCTTCTTTGCCTGCCTGACGGTCGATTTCCCTTCTTACGCGCCGGACGCGTGCCCGCAATGCGCTGCCGGCGTGCCGGTGGCGTCGCCGCGCGGCAGCGGCAAGAAGGTTCCGGCCTAGTCCCTTACTGCAGCCAGGAGGGCGCGGCCGCCGGTGTGCGGTGCAGCTGCTCGCGCATCTCCCGCCGTTGGTTGCGACGTCCGACAACCGGCTCCGCGGCCCGCATCGGTGTCGTCACCGGCCGGGCTGACGGCTGGGCTGCCTCGTCGACGGCGGCGCCGCGCGCGGCTCGGAGAACATGCCGGAGGCGCACTGTCCATGCCACCTTGCCGAAGTCCCATTGGCTCAGGCTGGGCTCGCTATCGGGCTGATGCGCGATCCGCGCCGTCAGGCTCTGCTCGTGATCGACGTCGGCCAGTTGGAGCGCGGCCCCGGCTGCGCTTATCGGCGCGATGAGGGCGACCGCCGAAGCTCCCGTATCGCGGAGGATGCGCATGATCGCCTGCGTGGGCACGAGGTTATCCAACACCGCCTCAGGGTCGAGTAACAGCTGGACGGCGGCATCTGGGGACGACCGCGCCAGCTCCAGGTGGTCGAGGTCCCACGTCGATTCCTGGCCAGTGGGACCAATCACGAAGACGGTGGTCGCCAGTAGGTCTGAGGGCTGGAGTGTCTTTATGCGCTCGCGAGCGATGCGGTCAGCGAGCGCTTGGAGTCGATCGAGCTGGGAGCGCTGCGTAAGGCAGCCAGTATCGTCAATGTGTTGCATGTTGTGCCTGCCCTTCTGAACCTAGGACGCTGCGGTCACGCAGCGTTGAGAGAAATACTACCAGCGTCTGGCCGCTCTGCAAACAACTTTCTTTGCGCCTGTGGAAATGTTGTCGGCGGTGCGATCCAAGGTCCGTGAAACGCTGCATGCGCCCAATTGGTTATGCACAACCTGCTGATGGGCTCCTTTCGTACCAATTCGTGAGGTGCGCGCGTTGTGCGGGCGACGATGAAAATCACGAAGGTCGCGGCCATTACCGGCGGGATTACGTTGGGCGCGCTGGCCGGCGCCGCCTTTCAGTTCAGCGCGGTGAGCGCCGCTCTGCCTGCTGGCGGCCATTCATCGGTTGCCGTGTCAGTCACGGTCGCAAGCCCGACTGCCAGCCCCTCCCCGCGTCCGTTGTGCCCGCCAATGACGCTCGCCATCGCCTTTACGAGCAATGTGACCGACACGTCGGGCCTCCCCATGCGTCTTCCGTGGGGCCACCCAGGCGATCCCGAGGGACGCATGATCGAGGATTACGGCGCCTACAACGGCGGGTCGATCCGTGAGCAGCTTCCCGTGCATGACGTGACCACCGGAACATTGCAGGAGCTGTTCGGCCACAACGCGATCGACATCGTGCTCGACAGCGGAACCCCGCTGTACGCGGTGACGTCGGGCAATGTCTACCGCATGACCAACTGGACTATCCCCGGCGGACCGCAGGGCTATGCCGTTGTGGTCGTGTCGGATGTCCTCAAGGATGATCAGGGCGACGCCATTGCGTTCCTCTATGGACACGTCCGTGAGTTCGATGTCCCGAACGGGGAGCATGTGGCAGCGGGCGCTCTGATCGCGAAGAGCGGTGGCGACCCGGATGATCCAGGCGCCGGTTTCAGCGACATGGCCAACGTGCATTTCGAAGTGATCGAGTCACCGCATCCACTGCACGCCCATGCCGGGACGGTTAACCCGCACCAGTTCCTCGAGAACCTCTACGGATACGCCGCGAACGCCCCCTCGCCCTGCTTCTAAAGACCAGGCTCGGGGGCCCGCGGTGTCTGCTGGGGTGATCTGGCTAGCGCCCGGGCTCGGCTACCCGCGTACCATCCGGCAAGGAACTTGGGCAGCGCGACCGCGAAGTAGATTGATCCGGCCACGGCCCCGGTGGCGGGCGGAGGGACGACCTGCGCCAGTGCGGCTGAGAGCAGTCCGATCATCATGGTCGCCGTGTTGTCGGCGATCGAAAGGCGCGTTACCAGGCGCTCCCAGTCGGTGAGCCCTAATTCGTCTCGCTTCCGGTAGGCGTGAACGTAGAGCAGCGCGAGGACAAGGTTGACGCCGGCGAAACCGAGGCCATAGATTAGGAAAAGGGCTGGGGCATCCCGCTCCTGGAAGGCGACTCCCCCGACCTGAAAAACGACCCCGAAGAGGAATTTCAGCGGGTAGACGTAAAACAACACCACAAACAGCAGGACCAGCGTGAGGGTGACGGTCACAACGTCGTTGAGCCCATAGCGCCGGAAAAAGACGTATTGCGCATACCAGATGGTCGCGACCAGCCCGAAGGTTACCGCGAAGACGGGAAGCCCGCTCAGCTGCTGCAGCAGCTCCTGGAACCTGGTCGGAACGGTTAGCGAAACGACCAGAAGGGTGATGGCGAAACCGAAGGCGGTGTCGCTGAACCCCTCCAACCGTGAGACCGAGTCGCCTCGATTGCGAAAGCGGGGCACGTCGGCGCTGGCCACGGCGAGAAGTCTAGGCTGGAGCGAATTCACGCTCCAGAACCCCGTGCATTTCCACCAGCGCCCCCTTTCTGGCTGGTCAAACCTCAGGAGTCACGGATACCCGGCCAGCAAGAACAGCCCCAACCACGGCCACGATGGCAGCCCCGGCAAAAGCGATACTCGGAGCAGCAACCGTCCAAACCAGCGCCACCCAAACGGATGCCACGAAATCGCCTGCTCCGTTGACGGCCGCCAGGACCCCAAATCCTGCGCCACGGTCAGCGGCCGCGAGCTGGTGCGCCGCCAGCGTACTTTCGGCAACCTCAACCGATCCGGCAGCCGCGCCGCCGGCCACAAAGGCGGGGATGAGCAACCAGACTGCGGTTGATGCGAGCGCGAGTGAAGCAGCGGATATGGCGAACAAGAGAAAGCCAGTAATTAGCAAGGTCACGCGCCTGCCGGTGCGATCAGCGAAGGCCCCGGCTGGATAAGAGGCGGCGGTGGCGGTCAGGTTGTAGATGAAATACAGAAAGATGGCGAGCGTGACCGCGGTTGCGGGACCGTTCAGGGGAGCCAATAGCTGGATTGCTCGAAGGGTAAAAAGACTCCCAGCAAACTGGGCGCTGCCGAACACGGCGGTGGCGACGAGCAGGCGATTGAATGCCGTCGGATAGCCAGTGAGCCGAACACCGAAGTTCCCGCGCTCAGCAATGACTGGTCGCACCAGTAGATAGCACGCGGCTGCCAAGAATCCGGGTAGAGCAGCAAAGACGAAGGTCGGTCGGTAGGAAAACGCGCCGAGTAGAACAACCGCCACCAAGGGAGCGATCACAGCTCCGGCATTGTCTGCTGCCCTCTCAAAGCCAAAGGCTCTCCCGAATTGTTGCTTCGAGACGGAGAGTGTGAGCAGCAAGTTGCGCACTGGCCCGCGCCATCCCCGCCCCGCCCAGCCAATCGGACGGATCAGCACCAGCCACGGCCATGAGGGAATGAGGCCGAGCAGGGCCGTTGCTAACCCCGTAGTCGCATAACCCCCGGCGGCCCAGGCGCGCAATGCGATACCGTCAGCAGCCAGCTTGCCTCCATAGAGCTTGGCTCCGGCAGCCACAAGGTCCGAGAACCCTTCGACCAAACCCAGCGCGATAGGTGGAGCGGCAAGAGCGATGGTAAGGAAGCCCGGAAGCAGGGCAGTTGCTGTCTCGTGTCCGAGATCGGAGAGGAGGGATGCAAGGGCGATTGCAATCACCGATTTGCCGAGCAAGCCTTTGCCCCTTTGCACCGGGACAGGATAGCGGCAGTCGATCGTATTTTGGATTAGGGGCGGAGAGGATCGAACTCTCGACGCCCTGCTTAAAAGCTAGGCGGGCTTATGCGCTGTAGCTCCGAGTTTGGGAGGCCAAGCGAAACGGGCACAGTTATGGTGTGTCACCGCTGACTGCCGCCCCACCCTAGCTAGCTTTCGACGTTTCCGGTCTCCGTGCCGATGAACTGGTTCGAGATCTGGTCTACCACAATTAGGAACGACCCGCGACCGCGGATGCCCGCGTAGGCGCCGGTGCCCGAGCGGATTACGAAACTGCCCTCGCCCACCTGGTGCGGGCTCGTGATCGGAAACGCGACGCCCTTGAAGTGCGTGAAGATCGTGCCCTGCTGGGGTTGCCCGCACCCGGCGATATCAAGAGGGGCGAGATGAAGAGCGGCCGGTGTGGCCGGCCGCTCTTGGGTGCCTAGTGCTCGAGGGCTATTCGGAGACTTCTCCCAGCTAAGCCTGACACTGTCCCTCATATTTCTGAGCGGTGTTGCCGGCTGATACAGGTGGTGGATTGTTATCCAGACAGATCAAGGCATGATCGATTTGATTGTTGAGCACGGTGTGAGCGCCACTGGGGACGCCGCCAGATCCATGATTGTCAAGTAACTCGAGGTTGTGCCCCACGTTGTTGTTGCTGGTTTCGACGGCGGCCGTGCTGTCACGAACGATGAGGTTGTGTCCGATGTCGTTGCCACCGTTCGGACCGCAGCCGCCGCCGATGCCGCCGTCATCGACGCCGCCGACCTGGGCATCAAAATTGATGGCCTGTTCCACCGTGACGTCGTGGCCGACGGTTGTCGAGCAAATCGTCACGCCGCCACCCGGTCCTTTGAAGGAGATGTCATGGCCGACGCTGGTTCCGAAACGTGTTTCGATGTAGGCCGTGGGCGCGATGGATTCGATGTCGTGGCCCACCTGCGTGCCATAAGCGAAGAGATAGGCATTGCTGTCCAGGTAGATGTTGTGGTCGACAACCTGAACTGAGGTCAGGAAGCAGGTCCCGTTAACGGGCACGATGACGTCCTTGTACTCACCAGGGAGAAGGGTGCCATTACAAGGCGTGGCCTCCGAATCCTTGTCCTTCGCCGCGGCCGCAACATAGGTCGTTACTCCAGAAAGACCGATCAATAGCAGCGACATCAGGGCGCCGATCAGCTTTCTCATTGCGTTGGTCCCCTATCCATGAAACCGCCGTCCTAGCAAAGTCCCTTGGGGATTGGAACGAAACACCTCGTTCGCGGGTACGCTTAAACAGAAGTGTTGGTCACGCCGTGGGGCCTCCTTGCCTCGGCTGCAATCGTAGCGACCCAAGTCCCCGCGTCAGAGTCTACAACCCGGTCGCGCCAATAGCAATTCAATCCCACCTATCACAAATCGCAGGAGCCTGAGGCTTGTACGGGCGGTTTAGATCCCGTTGTGGCCCCAGTGGGCAGCCGCCGTCGCTGGTTCAGAAGACCTGATGGTCTGGAATAGGGGCGGAGAGGATCGAACCCTCGACACCCTGCTTAAAAGGTAGCAGGGCTTGAGCGCTGTAGCTCCGAGGTTGGCGGACCAAGCGAAATACCCGCAGTTATGGTGTGCAAAGCCGAGCCCTTTGCCTTGCACGATTCAGACTCCGACCCTAAACCGAAATCTCGGCGGTAGGTAGGCGCCAGCCCTTCGCGGGTCGGCGTGTGCCCAGTAGGATCAGGTGGCCGCCGATGTTGGGGGCTCCCAGCAGGTGGCGCCAGAACGAAACCGCCTTGGGTTCTCGCTCGAGCGCGAAGACCTCAAGTATCGGCAGCTGCGCGCGCTGCGCTGATGCTACAGGCGCGCGCACAAGTTTCCCTCCGTAGCCCTGGTCTTGATATCGCGGGTGGACCGCGAGCTCTTCGATAATGGCGGTTTCGTCGTCGCGGCGCAGCACATCAACGATGGCAACGAGCTCGGGACCGAGGAACCCGCCTAGTTGGACGAGCTGAATGTAGCGGTTTCTGGGGAGCCAGGACGCTTCGTGCTGTTCCGGGTCGGCCATGCCCTCCACCTCTTGCGCGGTGTAGAGCCCTTCATCGACGAGCGCGGCATAGACCGTTATGGCGAGCTTGGCCCATTCGTTGGTGAAGGGAGGGATGGGTCGGATCTCGAACGGCAGGTACTCAGCCATGGGCGACACACGCTAAGCGACCCGCACATTTTCTGCATGGTGGCCCGGCGCTCGACGTCAGGGCTGGTCGGTGGGCATGATCCAGAGCTCGCTGATGGCTGTGTGACGAGGGCGAGTGACCATGTAGGCGACGCCGTCGGCGATGTCGTCCGGGGCGAGGACCTCGGTCCGCTCATAGAACGGGTCGATCATCTGCTCGCGGATCTGGGGGTCGTTGTGCGAGCCCAGTTCGGTCGCCACGCCACCTGGCTCGAGGACACCGACGCGCACGTGCCGCTGGGTGACTTCCTGACGCAGAGCCTCGGTGAAGCCGTTCACGCCGAACTTTGTCAGGTTGTACACCGCGTAGCCTTTCCAGGCGACGCGCCCGGCGATCGAGCTGATGTTGACGATGTCGGCGACACGGCGCGGGCCCTCCGCGGCGGCCTGCAGTAGGTGTGGTAGGGCGGCATGGGTGGTGTAGAGCATGCCCTGGACATTGATGGCGATCATGCGCTCCCACTTCTCGGGGTCCGCACCCACGACCGCCCCCAAGAGCATGACGCCAGCGTTGTTGACAAGGGTGTCCAGCCGGCCGAACCGTTCAACGGCCTGGCGTACGGCCGCCTCTGCCTGGGTACGGTCGGTGATGTCCGCTTCCACGACCAGCGCGGTGCCTCCCGCCCTGTCGATCTCGGCAGCGACGTCTTCGAGATGGTCCCGGCGGCGGGCGACGAGCGCGACGCAAGCACCGAGCTCTGCGAGCTGGCGGGCGGTCGCGGCACCGATACCGCTGCTCGCGCCGGTGACGAGAGCGGCCGTGCCGGTCAGTTTCTTTGATGTCATCAGGGTCTCCCCCGGACGGGACTCACGACATCGTCGAGGGCCAAGGACGAGGACAGCTCACGGTTGGCGTCGGCCTGGGCGAGCAGGTCCCGGGCCTTCCGCTCGACGGATTCGACGGCGTCGGCGCCGGCGACGAAGCGCAGCGGCACCTCGTCCTGGTTCGCGAGGCGGACAATTGCTGCGGCGAGCTTGGCTGGATCCCCGCCCTGCTGACCGTTCATGCTGTTCCACGCGGCGATCGTCTGCCGGGTGCGCTCGGCGTAATCTTCGATCGACGGCTCGGCGTAGACAGTCGACTCCGGTGTCAGCAGGTCAGTGCGGAAGAAGCCGGGCTCGACGAGCATCGTGCGGATGCCGAACGGTGCGACTTCGGGGGTCAGAGACTCGATCCAGCCCTCGATCCCGAACTTGCTGGAGGAGTATGCCGAGCAGAACTCCTGCCCGACGATTCCGCCGGTCGACGAGATCGCCACCACGAGGCCGGACCGTTGCCGCCGCATTACGGGCAGGACCGCCCGGGTGACGTTCATCGGGCCGAATAGGTTGGTCTCGAGCTGCCAGCGGAACTGCTCCGAGCCGATCTCCTCGAAGAAGCCGGCGATGAAGTTCCCGGCGTTGTTCACGAGCACATCGATGCGGCCGAACCGCTCCACGGCAGCCTGCGCGGCGGCCTGAGCGTCCGCGGGGTCTGTGATGTCGAGCTTGACGACGAGCAGGTCGTCGGCCTCGCCCAGCACGCTCCTTATCCTGTCGGAGTTGCGTCCGGTGGCCACTACCGCGTTGCCGGCGGCCAAGGCAGCGTTGGTGATGTCCACACCCATGCCGCGGCCGGCACCGGTGATGAACCAAACTTTCTTGTCCGTCATGTATCTCACATCCTTCTTAGGTGGTGGCTAGTCGTCCCTCAGACTGGGGCGCTCTTCATGTAAGCAAGCTGCGGCGCGGTGAGGGAGTCACCGTTCTGAGGGGTAACAGCAGGGCCTCTCTGCGCAGACCGGCGAAGTTCTATCGTTCAGGGCATGGACAACCGGACCGAGATCCGCGAGTTCCTGGCCTCGCGGCGGGCCAGGATCACGCCGGAACAGGCAGGGTTGCCCTCCTACGCGGGTACCCGGCGGGTGCCGGGGTTGCGCCGTGGGGAGGTCGCGGAGATGGCCGCGGTCAGCATCGAGTACTACACCCGCCTCGAGCGGGGCAACCTTGCGGGGGCGTCGGAGGCTGTGCTTGAGGGCCTGTCGCGGGCGCTGCAGCTTGACGAGGCGGAACGGGCACATCTCTTTGACCTCGCCCGCGCCTCTGGGATGGGCAGCCGGTGGCGCCGTCGCCCGGCCCCGAAACAGCGCATCCGCCCGGGCGTGCAGCTGGCGCTCGACGCGATCACGGGCGCCCCGGCATTCGTCGGCAACGAGCGCCTCGACATCCTCGCTGCGAATCTGCTGGGCTATGCGCTGTATTCGGAAATGTTCGCCAACCCGGCGCGTCCGGCGAACCACGCCCGGTTCATCTTCTTCGACGACCGTGCCCGCGCCTTCTATCGCGACTGGGACCGAGCGGCCGACGACACCGTGGCGATCCTGCACACAGGAGCTGGCCGCGACCCGAACGACCGCGCAATGAGCGACCTCGTCGGTGAGCTGTCCACCCGCAGCGAGGAGTTCCGCACGCGCTGGGCGACGCACAACGTCCGCCAGCACTTTACGGGCGTTAAACACTTTCACCACCCGGTCGTCGGAGAGCTCCACCTACTGTTTGAGTCCATGCAACTGCCAGCCGACACCGGGTTGTCGCTGTACGTCTACAGCCCCGAGCCCGGCACCCCTTCCGTCGACGCGATCCGCCTTCTCGCAACTTGGGCCCCGGCGAACAAGGAGCTCACCTCAAGTAGGTCGGCCTGACCGTCGTATCAGGCTGACACGCGCTGCGGCTGGGTAGCCAGCACGGGAGCCGTCACCTTGCCGCTGCCATGCACCGTTTCCTTGCAGCTGTTGCTAAAAACGGGCGCAATCATAGTGTCGGCCAGCGCTGTAGCCAGCCAGGAAATCAGTTCGGGTGTCCGGTTTGTATTTGGATTAGGGGCGGAGAGGATCGAACTCTCGACACCCTGCTTAAAAGGCAGGTGCTCTACCACTGAGCTACACCCCCGCCGTCGATTATAGGTAGGGGTCGACGCCCAGCCTGGCCGTTTGCTAGAGCCTGTTGAAGAGGTTGAAGACCGGGGAGTACGCCTGCGTCAGCGCCAGCCAGGTAACCCAGGCGATGGCGAGCAGGACCCCGATAATCAGCAGTGCTTCCACCATGTCAAGCCAGTGGTGGAGATGCCGAACCATGTAAACCAGACCTCCTGCAATGAGCGTAGGTGGTCCCCGTTGGCGCGTCAATAGCCCGAAGTGCCCACCGGCGATAGCCCCACCCTGCGCTCCCCCGCAAACGGCGGAGGGTGTAACGGCTGTTAGACTCGACCACCGTGCCAACCAGCAGGGACGACGCCTGGGCGCTCCTCAACGAGTTCACCCAAAGCCCGCACCTGATCAAGCACGGGCTGGGCGTCGAGTCGGCGATGCGGGCGTACGCGCCGAAGTACAGCGGTGACCCTGACACTTGGGGCGTCGTCGGCCTCCTCCACGACTATGACTACGAGCGTTTCCCCGAGGTCGGCGAGCACGCGATCAAGGGCGCTGAGATCCTGAAGGAGCGCGGCTGGCCGGAGGAGATCTGGTACGGCGTCCTCTCGCACGCGGACTACGCCAACGCGCCCCGGACCACCCCGATGCAGAAAGTGCTCTACGCCGTCGACGAGCTGGTCGGTTTCGTCGCGGCGGTGGCGCTCGTGCGGCCCAGCAAGGCGGTCGCGGATGTCGACGTCCAGTCCGTCAAGAAGAAGTTCAAGGACAAGGCGTTCGCTCGTGGCGTCCACCGCGAGCAGATCTTCACCGGGGCCGAGCAGCTCGGCGTCGACTTAGACCAGCACATCCAAATGGTCATCGACGCGATGAGAGGGAACGCCGCCGCCCTCGGGCTGGCGGGGGCGCCCGCCTAAGCCACGCTCAGGCGCCCGTCCCGCATCTGCAGGACCCGGTCGGCACCGGTCAACATCGCCGGATCGTGGGTGACGACCACCACGCTCCCACCGCCACTCGTCCGGTAGTCGGCGAGCAGGTTGATGACATCGCGGCCGGTTCCCTGGTCGAGCGACGCGGTGGGCTCATCCGCGAACACGACCGCCGGCCGGTGGATGAGGGCGCGGGCCACGGCCACGCGCTGCCGCTCGCCGATGGAGAGCTGATACGGCCGCTGCCGCAGCTTGTCGCCAAGGCCGACTCGCCGCAAGAGCTCCTGGGCATAGGCCACCGCCTCGTGATTGCGCTTTACCGCGCCCACCATGACGTTTTCGAGCGTGCTCAGGTAGTTGATCAGGAAGTGCTGCTGGAAGACGAAACCGAAGCGCTGCCGGCGGAGGCGGATCAGGCCGGGAGTCGAGATGTCGCTGTAATCGCGGCCTTCGAAGGCCACCTGGCCTCGTGTCGGCCGCTTCAGTCCAGATAGCAGATACATCAGCGAGCTCTTTCCGGACCCGGAGGGGCCGATCAGTCCGACGAAGCTGCCCTGTTCCACCGACAGGGAGACGGTGTTAACGGCATGGGCGACGCTATCGCCGCTGCGATAGTCGAGCGCGAGGTCCTGTGCGCTCAGCATCAGTCTCTCCTCTCGATGATCGAGATGGGGTCCAGGCGGAGCAGCTGCCAGGCCACGGTTCCCATGCCGAAGAGAAAGACCATCAACGGAATGGGGAGCGTATGGAGCGCGAGCACGTTCCAGTCGAAGATGTTCATCAGCAGGCCGTGCGGCAGCATGAAAATCGCGTTGAACCAGGTGAGCACCGCTACACCAAGGCCGACGCCGATGCCCCAGGCCGCCACTGTGACACCCAGCGATTCCCAGGCCACCCGCATGATCAGACCCCAGCGGCTGTACCCGACCGCGGCGAGCAGCCCGAACTCGTTCATTCGCTGCCGGAAGAAGAGGTTGTTGAGCAATCCGACCACGAGCGCGAGGACGATCGTCACCAGCAGGATCAGGAAGCGATTGATGGTGTCGAGGTTCGCGATCAGGCTATCGATCTTTCCCTTGATGTACGGCCAGTCGAATATCCGAAAGGCGCTGTCGCCGATCAGGCGCTGGACCTGGTCATGGACGGCCTGCTCGTGGCCGGCCTGCGGCACCACCACGAGGCCTTGGTAGCGCCGCTCGAAGAGGTAGTGCTCCGTCAAGTAGTCGATCGGGATAAGGCCGAGGCGGGTTGGCCCGCGGATGATGCCGATCACCGTGAAGGTATCGGGCAGACGGTCGAGCTCATCGAGCGCGTTTCCGACCTTTCCGCCGATCCACACGTGCCGCGATCGCGCGATTTCTTCGGAGAGCGCGATCTCATTGGCGTTCGCCGACGGCAACCGGCCGGTGACCACCTGGTCGCCGTACAGCGAGAGGAGCTGCGCCATGCCGGCTTGATCGAGCCCGTAAAGGTCGAACTGGGCATTTCCGGCGAGCATATTGATGTCGAGGTTCGAGTACGCGTCCCGCTTGACGAACGTGGTCCCGGGGATGCGGGCGCTGTCGGCGACCAGCTTGTCGAGGCCTGGCTGGGGAGCCTGGATAGAGCCGAGGCTCGAGGTCAGACGGTCGAGGGACGTCTTGAATTGGTCGATCGTCGCGCTTGGCGACGGCGGGATCGGGATGTCAGCGACGTTCCGGCCGGCGGCGTTGAGGTTGGCAGTGTCGCGGTTGATCGCCTGCAACGATTGCTGCAGGCCGGCGGCGTCCGAGGACGCACTGGTCACCGCCGCCTGGAGCCGCCCAAGCTGCGCGGCGTCAGGCAGGACCGAATGCAGCCAGGTCTGATGCTGCTGCAGATAGGTGATCAACGGGCGCGGGTCATTGGGATTCTGGGTCAGCGTCCGGACCAGCTCCTCGAACGCTTTCTCCTCCGATTGCAGCCGCTGGACCCGAACGATGAGATCGCCGAGGGGCACGATGTCGCCGCGCAGCCGCGCGGCGTAATAGCGCGCGTTGGCGGCGTCGACCTGAAGCTGCTGGACGGCGGGAAGCTGCGCGCGGACCTGGGTCGGCAACGCGATGACAGCGTTGTAGTACGAGGAGATGCCGCCGGGACCATCGAGCGAATCCACCTGGAGCTGCACCTCGTGGAGCCGTGCGAGTGAATCCTGCAGCGGATTTGCCAGGTCCTGGTCGAGAGTCGCCCGTGGGGCGACGAGGATCAGCTTCTGGTAGCTGCCGAAGGTGGCGTAGGCCGTCTCACGGGCGGAAGCCAGCAGCGAGTCCGTGACGACCACGCCAAGGATCGCCAGCGCGAGGATGCCGATGACCGGCACCACTTTGCGCTTGTTGCGGAGATAAAAATGCCACAGGGAGAGGGGGTTTTCCATGCACGCCATTCCCATGATAGGGGGCGCGCATTACGCAACCTTAGAATGGGTTCGCTTTGCCGGAGCTGGTGGACTTCTACCACACCGATGACCTGCTGACCGAAGAGGAGCGACTCGTCCGCTCGACGGTGGGTCGCTTCGTCGACCAGCGATTCCTGCCCATCATTGCCGACCACTACGAGCGGGCGACCTTCCCGATGGAGATCCTGCCGGAGCTGGCCCGCCTCGGCGTCTTTGGCATGCACCTGCACGGCTATGGCGCCGCGGGCATGAGTAACGTCATGTATGGCCTCGCCTGCCAGGAACTGGAGCGGGGCGACAGCGGGCTGCGCAGCTTCGTCTCGGTGCAGGGGTCGCTGTGCATGTTTCCGATCCATCGTTACGGGTCAGAGGAGCAGAAGCAGCGCTGGCTACCGCGGATGGCGGCCGGGGAGGTCATCGGCTGCTTCGGACTGACCGAGCCGGAGTTTGGCTCCAACCCGGCTGGAATGGCGACCCGCGCCCGCCGCGATGGCAAAGACTGGATCCTCAACGGCACCAAGCGCTGGATCACCAACGGTAACCTCGCCGACCTCGCGATCGTCTGGGCCCGCAGCGAGCAGGGGATCCGCGGCTTCCTGGTGGAGAAGGGCACCAAGGGATTCGAAGCCCGCGAGATCCACCACAAGCTTTCGATGCGGGCCTCGGTCACGTCGGAGCTGATCCTCGACGACGTCCGGGTCCCGGCCGGCAACGAGCTGCCCGAGGCGCAGGGGCTGAAGGCCCCGCTCTCCTGCCTGAACGAGGCCCGCTACGGCATCGTCTGGGGCGTGCTCGGCGCGGCGATCGCCTGCTATCGCAGCGCGCTTGGCTATTCGATGGCCCGCGTGCAGTTCGATCGACCGATCGCCGCCTATCAGCTGACCCAGGAAAAGCTCGTGAACATGCTCACCGAGATCACCAAGGGACAGCTGCTCGCCCTGCAGCTGGGTCGGCTAAAGGATCAGGGCAGCGCGACGGCGACGCAGATCTCGATGGCGAAGCTCAACAACGTCCGCGAGGCGCTGCAGATTGCGCGCGAGGCGCGCACCATCCTGGGTGCCAACGGCATCAGCCTCGAGTACCCGGTGATGCGGCACATGAACAACCTCGAGACGGTCCTGACCTACGAGGGGACCAGCGAAATCCACATACTCGCCATCGGCGAGGAGATCACCGGGCTCTCGGCCTTTAAGTAGCTGAGGGGGCACCACCTACCATGAGCTGATCGCTCATAGCTTGATCGCCTGGCTATCATTTGGTTGCAACCCAATCCCGCTGGGCTGGCAGCGACCCGTCGGGTTCTGGGAATCCTAGTTGGCCTGGCTGCGATTGTCTTCAGCAGCCAGATTGCCGCCCGTGGCCGGTCATCGCGTCCAGTCAACATCGTCGTCGGCGCCGCGTTCGTCGTCATCGGTACGCTCGTCCTTATCGGAGTGATTCATCTCGCCGAGCATTGCCCCTCTGGCTAAGCGTTCCGGCTTACGGACGGATTTCGCGCGGCTTGTTCGTGTAAATTGCGTTGGCGGGCAGCGCCTTGGACCAGGTGAGCGAGAAGACGTCGTCGACGGTCCATACCCCGATCAGCTTGCCGGCGGCGTGCAGCTCGGCTGCCGTCTCCGGCTCGATCGATGCCCAATGCGGGCAGAAGACATCGGCGCCCGCATCGTCCATAACCCGCAAGATGTCGACCGGGCGCGAGGCCTCGAGCACTCCCGTCAGGATCTCGGGCTCGAGCTCGCTGATCCGCTGGACGGAACGGTGGTCGAAGGAGATGACGACGACCTGGTGGACCATCCCGGCACCCTTGACGGTGCGGACGACCGCGTCCTCGATTCCAGCGTAGGGGAGTGGCAGGTTCTTGATCTCGATCGCCACGCCGACCTGTCCCTTTGCCACGGCGAGGACCTCGTCGAGCGACGGGATCTGTTCGCCTTTGAAGCGCGGATCTTTCCAGCCTCCGGCGTCGAACCGTTTCAGCTCGGCCATGCTGTAATCCCGCACCAACCCGCTGCCATCGGTCGTCCGATCGAGCAGGTGATCGTGGATGACCGGGAGGCCGCCGTCCTCGGAGAGATGGACGTCGCATTCGATCACGTCGCAACCGAGTTCGATCGCGGAACGGAAAGAGCCCAGCGTGTTCTCCGGGTACTCATCCGGGTTTCCGCGATGACCGCCGAGCAAAATGCGGCCGCTCCGGAACTTCGCCGCCAGGCTTTCGGCGTGCGCGATCGTCACCGGCCAATGCTACGTGAACTGTCGCGAGCTTTTTACATCAGCCGCCACGCGCAAGAAATCTCGCATGCGGCCGTGACACCACTAGCGGCTTTGGCGCGCGCCGGCCGTCTCAGCTATGACCTTTCCCAGGCTCCAATCGCTGCTGCAACGACGGCGGGTGCAGGCGATGGCGATCGTGCTGCTCGTGCCCTTCCTGGCGTTGGCGCCGCTGCAGCTCTTCAAGCCGGCGACGGCGAAGGCGCATGGGGTCGTAGGGCCGGTGCAGGTCGGGATCAGCTTCAACCCCCATCGCGCCGCCTCGATGGGACTGGATTACCGATCGGCATTCACCCGGCTGGAGGCCTTGCATTTCCGCGTCATCCGTCTCAGTGCCTACTGGGACCAGATCGATCAGGAGGGCTATGGGCAGCTGGACTGGTTGATGAGCGAGGCGCAGCGAACCGGGCAGCCGATCGTCCTGGCCGTTGGCATGAAGGGGCTCGGCTGGCCGGAGTTCTATATCCCGGCGGCGGCGATGCCGGCCGCAGGTCTGGCGCAGGGGCAGGACGCGGCGTCTGACGCCAGCCTGCGTGATGCGACCCTCGCATTCGTCAACGACACCGTGCTTCGCTATCGAGACAACTCGACCCTGATCGCCTGGCAGGTCGAGAATGAGCCCTTCAACCGGGCTGGTCCGCAACGGTTATGGATCGATGCCGCGTTCCTCCGCGACGAGATCAGCAGCATGCGCCAGCTGGACGGCCATCACCGGCCGCTTATCGTGAACGCCTTCAGTCACTTCAACCTCATCCTCGACCAGGCCTCGGCACGCCAGGGCTTCGACCTTCGGCAATTTCTCGGATTCCAGGCGGACAGCGCGGAGCGCGACGGTCTGTCGCTCCTGGGCAAGGGTGATGTCCTCGGTCTCGATGTCTACACAGCGATTGGCTACCGCTTTCTGGGTCATGACAACATGAGTCACGCTGACGCCGACTGGCCGGATCGACTGGCCAAGGTTCGCGAGCTGGCCCGGCTCCAAGGCAAGCAGGCGTGGATCACGGAGGCGCAGGCCGAACCCTGGGAGTCAGGCGCGAATAGCGACGTCAACCCGAAGAGCACCAGTCCGCAGGCGATTCGCAGCCTGTTCGCGAACCTCAAGGACGCCGGCTTCAGCACCGTGCTGTTCTGGGGCAGCGAGTACTGGCTCTGGCAGGCCGACCGTGGCGATTCCCGCTGGATCGACACCGTCAAAGCGATCCTGCGCGATGAGGCCAAAGCGCCGTCGATGGCAGCGGCCTAAAAGACGGCCCAGTTGACGGTGGATAGCACGTCCTCGGTGAAGTCGTGGCCGGGCTGCTGCAGGTAGAGGTATCCGATCAGCCGGGCGACGCGCGCCTCCTGATAGTAGTAACGGCGGTGATCCTGGTAGGCAGTGGAATGGATCGCCTGCCCGCTCTGCCCCTGGGCGGCGCTCTCTTCCGCGGTCAGGATCAGGTCGTAGTTCTGTAGGAATCGCTGCACCCGGCTGTCGCGAAACAGTACGAGTCGCGACGGGGTCGCGCTCGCGAGGTCAGCCGTGATCCGCTGAAAGTCCCCGCGCATGGCGGCCAGGGCGCCCGGCGGCGAGGGTGACTGGGTCTCACGATCGAGGTCCTGATTCAACGTGGTCATCGACCGCGAGACGCGATCGAGATAGGCCGACTCGGCCGGCTGCAGGTCGCTGGGCCGCACGTAGGGGAGGGTGATTTGCCCATGAAGGAAGTCGATCACCTCGTATCCCACCTCGCCGCCACTCGCGGTGTCCTGCAAGAAGAAAGCGTCGACCGGTGGTGATTGCTGCGCGCTGTAGCGGTAGAAGCCGACGCGATGCGTCTGCACCTCGCGCAGCTTGGCCTGGCGCTCGGAAAGGCACAGGTCGGCGAAATCGGTCAGGCCCGGATCCTGAAGGATGAACAAGCGCGCGTTCGAGTAGTTCGCAATGCTCGCGTCGGTCGTGTCGAGGACGAAGGCCTCATAGAGCGCGGCATCCTGCTTGGAGGCCGCCAGCGTCTTCGCCATCGACTGGACGCCCGCGACGTCGAGGGGCCGCTGACCAGAGACGTTCATCTCGATCGTGCTCCCGCTCCGCCAGCAGTGCAGTGCCTGCAGTCCACCGCCGAGCGTCGGACAGTTGATCGCCTGCTCGCTGGCGCGAAAAGGTCGGCGGTCCGCGGAGACACCGGCAAAGGCAAGAAAGACGATGGCGACAGCGAAGCCGAAAACGAAGAGGCCAGCAACCCAGGCGCGAAGACCCCGGCGTCGGGCAGCGGGAATCAGGCGACGGCTGAGCAGGAGGAGGATGGCGGCCGTCGGGATGAACAGGATCGTGTACGACGCCAGCCCGAACACGGTGTCGGCTTGCGCCGCACAGGGCATGCCCGGATAGTTGGCGCCCGCGCGCAGCGGCGTGATCAGCCAGGCGAGCAGCAAGAGTCCAAGCGGCCAGGTCCATTGAGCCCACCGCCAGCGGCGGCCCGGCTTTGGCGCGGCGGCCGTCACTGGGCGAGGCTGATGACGGACGGGTGCCGGATGGGCAGCATGCAGTGAATGCCCGGCTCGAGCCGGCCGCGATGATCGAGGCCGCCGGCGTCGAGGAAGCCGCGGGTGCGGGCATACGACTCTTCGATCAGGCGATCCACCTGGCTGAAGTCGGTGCCGGCTGTGCCGAACTCGACGTTCGGGACCAGCAGGCAGATCTCGGCCTGGTCCGAATAGCGCTGGTATTCCTCCAGCATTCGTTGGCCGAGCATGATCTGGATGCTCTGCGACAGGATGCCGGTCAGCGTGTGGTTCGGTGGGCGGCGCGGATTGGATGTGCTGTTATCGATGGCGACGATGTGGGTGGCCCCCAGCTGGATCGCTTCGGGGAGGCCGACGTTCTCAGCGACGGCTCCGTCGACGAACTCTTCATCGCCGATGCGGTAGGGATTGAAGAGGCCGGGAATGGCGGCCGAGGCGGCCACCGCATCCGGCACGCTACCGGTGGTGAAGATCTCCTTGCGCGCCCGGGTCAGGTTCGTCGCGATCACTGCGCAGGGCAGCACGAGCTGTTCGAAGGTCGCGGGCAGGTTCATCGCGGCCAGCGTTCGCAGGTAGCGGCTGTCGAAGACGCTGTTGCGCGTACGGACATACCGGTAGGCCATGCGCAGCGGGTTGCGGTTGAAGAGGTCGCGATTGCGGATCGTGCGCCACACCTGGGCCAGCTGCTCGATCGTTTCCAGGTCGGGCTTGGCGGCAAGGGCGACGGCATTGAAGGCCCCGGAGCTACAGCCGACCAGCCCATCCGGCGTGATACCGGCTTCCAGCAGCGCCTTGAGGACGCCCACGCTGCAGGCACCTCGGCTCCCGCCTCCCCCCAGGACAAAGACCAACCGTCGCTGTTTCCCCCCAGGTTGCGCAATCGTTGGTCGGCGCCGTCGCCACCAGGACAGCATGTTCGGGGATCGCCAGAAGCCAGTTTCCCGCATAGGCATTACGTTTGAGATCCCGATCCGAACATGCGCTCCGGCTGAGTGTAACGGGTCGGTGGCAGCAGGCTGGAAGCTTGTGGACGCTGCGTTACTAGCCTTGAAGAGGCCGACTGCAGGGCTCCGCGAAACCCGCTTCGTGTTAGCCTTGCAGTATCACTTTTCCCCGTTATGCACTGTCCCTATCTAGAGCAAATCCTGCGGAAGCGGACCGCCTTTTTCAAGGTCTTCCAGGCGGATTGCCATGTCGACCGGAAGGTCCACAAGTTCTACGGCGTCGTCAAGTGGCCGTCGCCGCCCTGCCTGGGAAAGATGGCCACCTGCGCGCTCTACCAGGAAGCGCGGGCTAGCGAAGACCTGCGGCTGCGCCGCCTGATCGACTAACCCGGCCCGCGTCCAACGGGGACTAACATCGGCCGTGTGAGTCCTGATGTCATCGTCGTCGGCGCCGGTGTGATCGGCACATCGATCGCCTACCAGCTGGCGAAGGCCGGCGTAAAAGTGATGGTCTTCGAGCGCGGCCAGGTGGGCGGGGCGGCGACCGGTGCCTCCGCCGGCATGATCCAGATCAATCCGGACCGTTCCACCCCGACGGCACTGTCCATGCTCGAGATGGAGAGTGCCCGGCTTTACCCGGCGCTGGCAACGGAGCTCCTGGACCGCTCCGGCGTGGACATCGGCTATCGTGCAGCCCCGCTCCTGCACGTGGCGTTCCATGAAGGGGAGGAGCCACAGCTGCGCGCGCACCGCGCCTGGCAGGTCGACCACGGGGTCGCCGTCGCCTGGCGCGACCGCGCCGCGGCGCTCGATCTCGAGCCGGCGTTGAACCCCGATGTCCGTGCGGCGCTCTACTATCCGGAAAATCACCAGGTGATGCCCCGGACCCTCGCCCAAGCGCTGGCTCGAACGGCGGTCGACCTCGGCGCCGTGCTGCGGGAGGGCGCGAGCATCGACCGCCTGCTGACGAGCGGCGATCGGGTGGTCGGCGTGGCGATCGGCGGCGAGGCCGTGCACGCCGGCGAGGTCGTGATCGCGAACGGCGCCTGGGCGTCCTCCTGGTCGGATGCCCTGGAGACGCCGATCCCGGTTCGACCCGTGCGCGGCCAGATGGTGGCCTTACGGACCATGGGAACCGGGCTGAAGAACGTGGTGAGCTTCGCCGAAGGATACATGCTGACCAAACCCGATGGATCCACCTACGTGGGCACCACCGTGGAAGAGGCGGGATACGACGCGCGTCCGACAGCGGCCGGCATCGCGCGCCTGCTGGCGCTGGTGCCGCGGATCGCGCCGCGGCTGGCCCAAGCTACCTTCGTGTCAGCCTGGGCGGGGCTCCGCCCGGGAACATCGGACGGGATTCCCCTGCTCGGTCGCCTCCCCGGATGGCATGGCGTGATCGTGGCGGCGGGCCACTTCCGCAACGGGATTCTGCTGGCGCCGATCACCGGCGAACTGGTCGCCGACCTGCTGGCCCGTCGCCGGCCTCGACTCCCACTCGATGCCTTCGACCCGGCTCGCTTCCTGGTCCGTGCCGCCTGAGACCCCGCGCGCCTTCGCGCGCCGATCCGATGGATTTCGCTACGCCGCGGGGGGTGGGCTCTGGCTCGCCCCGCTCGTCTACCTCGAGCACGCCCGCTTCGGACCTGGCTGGTACGGCAAGGTCGTCAGCTCCGATCCGGAGCGCCTGCTGGCCTGGGCCGTGAGCAAGGCGATCCCGCGGCGTGCGCTCGAGGTCAAGTCGTTGCCCGACGTCGACATGCCGAGGATAGGCCGCCGGCGTTTGCCCGGCTATCACATCGATCTCTGGGGAGCGCGACTGGCGCTGGCGTACGATCCCGAGACGCTGGCGGCGGCCCGCCAGCGGTCAGTAGTGGTCGATCGCCTTGAGGCCGGAGCCGGTGATGATCAGGGCGGCGCCGGGCGGAAGGTTCAGCACCCGGGCACCGGTGATCGCCGCGGCTGACGTCGGCTCCATCAGCAGCCCCGCGGCGGCCGCCTGTCGCCAGGCGCGCTCGATCGCGTCCTCCGAGACCGCGATCCAGCGGCCGCCGCTGTAGCGGACGGCGTTGTAGCTCCGTTCCGCCCGCGTCGGCTCGGGGATGCGGATCCCGTCGGCAATGGATGGTTGCCGGACCACGGGGGCCGGCCGCCCCAGCGACGCCCCGCGGACCAGCGGCGCGCACGCTTCGGACTGCACCCCGTGCAGCCTGGGCGCCCGCTCCATCCGGCCGGAGGCCACGAGGTCGGCGAACCCCAACGCCATCCCGATCAGCACGGTTCCCTGGCCGACTGGCGTGATTACGTCGAGGAGCTGGTCGCCCAACTCCTCAAACAGTTCATAGGCGATGGTCTTGGTCCCCTCGAGGAAGGCATCGTCGCGCGCGTGGCCGGCGTCATAGGCCTCTTTGGCCGCCGCCACGGCCGCCTCGGTGACGGCTGAGCGCGGTCCCGACACCTTGATGAGCTCCGCCCCTAGCACCTCGATCGCGCGGGCTTTCACCGGGACGATGTCGTCGGGCGCGAAGATGCGTGCGCGAAGACCGGCGGCGGCCGCATAGGCAGCGATTGCGGTACCGGCGTTGCCTGACGAGTCCTCGATCACGGTTTTTGCGCCGGCGGCGCGGGCCGCGGTGATGGCGGTCGCCGCTCCGCGGTCCTTGAACGAACCGGTCGGCGAGATGCCCTCCAGCTTCAGCAGGTATTTTTCATAGAGCACGATCGGGGTCCCGCCTTCGCCAAGGGTCACCGGGTCGCCGCGGATCGCGAGGTCGGCGCGATACCGCCAGAGCCCTCGCCCGGACCAGGTGTTGGGCGGCGCGGTCTGGGTCACGAGAGGACTTTCTGCAGCGCCGGATCGAGGTAGTCCTTCGTCAGGGGAAACGGCTCGTAGCTGCTGACCGTGCCGTCACGGGCGACCAGGATGCTGACGGGCAACCCCGTGTTGTTCAACGCAACACCGTAGGCGTTGGCCACGCGGCCGTCGGGGTCAAGGAACGGTGCCGGCTGCAGGTTAAGACTTCTCCAGAATTTGCGCACGGTGTCAGCCGACTCATCGCCGAAGTTGATCGCCATCACCGAAAAGCCCTCTGCGTGATGGGTGATGTACTCGTCGCGGATCAACGGCAGCTCGTCGCGGCAAGGAACGCACCAAGTCGCCCAGAAGCTGATCAGCACCGGCTTCCCTTTCAGGTCCGACAACGAGACACGGTGTCCGTCGATGTCAGTCGCGGTGAAGTTCGGCGCGGGCTTGCCGACCTGCACCGTTCCATGGGGCGCGGGCGTGGGATTGCCGCTGTCGAAGTGCGAGTCGAAGGGCGTCGTGACGGTGACGACGGGGAAAAAGTCGTTGAAGACCGTGAGACGGTTGGAGAAGATCAGCAAACCCATGCCGATCAGGAAGACGGCCGCGACGGCATTCAGGACGGCGTACGCGCCCCGCACCCGGGTCAGCAACCGGGTCAGCATGCCGGAGAGGCCCGCGGCAATCAGAAACGGCAGGCCCAGGCCCACGGAATAGACCGCCAGTAGCAGCGCCCCCTGCGCCGCCGTCCCGCTGCCGCCAGCCCGGAGCAGGATGGCCGCGAGGATGGGCCCGACGCACGGGGTCCAGCCGATCGCGAAGGCGAGGCCAACCACGTACGAGGCCCACGGCGCGCGTGGCAACCGGTGCGCGATGTCGAAGCGCTTCTCGCCCATCAACCCGGGAATCCGGCCCAGGGTCAGCAGCGCGATCCCAATCAACACCAGCGCCGCGCCGGCGATCTGCAGCAGCAGCGGGCGATAGGCTTTCAGGTCCGCCCCGATCAGCCCAAACGATGCGCCCAGGGCGACGAAAGCGGTGGCGAACCCGGCGACGAAGAGTGCCGCGTTCCCCAGCACCTTGAGCTGCTGGCGGAGGGTCGTGTCGGTCCCCGTTGAGGCCGCACCCATATAGGCGACATAGGCCGGAACCAGCGGCAACACGCAGGTCGAGGCGAACGACAGCAGGCCGGCGAGAAACGCCAGGGCCAGGTCGACGATCATCCAGCTGGCTTAGGTTTCTCGGTGCCGAGCTGTCGGACCCAATCGCGCAGGCGCGCGGGGGCGTCGTCGGTGCAGCATTCCTTGCGAACCAGGCGTTTCATCTCCGCCTGGAAATCGAAGACCTGCTCGCAGGGAGGACAGTCATCCAGGTGCGCCTTGACTTTGCGGACCTCGGTTTCGGTCAACTCGCGGTCGATGTAGGTGTTGAGCCGGCGCATCGTCTGTTCGCAGTGATCTCCCATCAGCGTGCCCCCACGGCCAGCGATGGTGCTTTCGGCCTACCCGAATATTCCCACAGTTTCTTCTGGAGTGCTTGCCGGCCGCGGTGGAGACGGGACATCACGGTGCCGATCTTGATGCCAAGGATCGACGCCACCTCTTTATAGGAGAAGTCCTCGACATCGACCAGCACCACTACCATCCGCATCGGAACGGGGAGTTCCTCGAGCGCGTGCTTGACTTCGTCCCCGAAACCGCGGTCGACGATGATCTCCTCCGGCGACATCAGGTGCACCGGCATACCATCGCGCCGCATCTGGTCATAGATGTCGAAGTCGGTTCCGGGTTGATCGATGGAGTCTTCGGGCGCGGGCCGCTTGCGCAGTTTGTTCCGAAAGACGTTGGTCATGATCGTAAAGAGCCACGCCTTCTCATTCGTGCCCGGCTTGAAGCGGTTTCGATATCGGTAGGCTCGCAAATAGGTTTCCTGCACCAGATCCTCGGCGTCTTCCGGCTTCCTGGTAAGGCGCAACGCGCTTCGGTAGAGCGCATCCAAATGCCTTTCAAAAAGCGAAAAATCGCTACTCATGCCAACGCCCCGCTGGTCCATTCTATTCCGGCCATTTCCGTGCCTCGCCGAGCTCAGCTGGGGGCGGGGCCACCGCCGGGACCGCCCCCCTGACCCCCGCCTGGACTCGGCGGACCGCCCGGCCGCGGGCCGCGGCCTCGGCCTCGACCCCGTCGCCGCCGGCGCCGATTTGGATCGGATTGCGGGTCGGCCGACGATTGGGGCGGGGGTGCGTCGCCTCGCGGCGGATTTGGTTGCCGGTCCCGGCCGCGCTGCGGCCCGGGTGCGCCCGGCTGGCGTGGCGCCGATCCTTGACGGGGTGATCTGGCGGGCTGGTTCTGCCGCGGCTGGTTCGGGCGCGGCGCCTGTGCGGATTCGCCGGGGGCCAGCGCGCGACCGCCGCGGCCCCGCCGCCGCCGGCCGCGCCGTTGCTGATCACCGGGCTGCGCGCTGCCCGCCTCGGTCCGGGCCCGTTCGGGTGGACGTTCGGGACGTGGGGTGGCCGCCTGCGGCACGATGCGCGCCAGGCCGCGGGGCCGCCGCCGGCGGCTGAGCGGCTCGCGTGGGCGGGCGTCCTGCTGCTTGACCCGCTCCTCGAATTCAGCCAGCCACTCCTCCATCGGACGCTTGATCTGTGGGCGCGGCGCGCGTGGCTCGTCCGGCCAGATGCGCGGCCGGTCCGGGCGGATGGCTTCGGGCGGCGGATCGACATCGGTCGGTTCGGGTTCGACCGCGATCTCAGGCGGGAGTTCCGACATCTGCCGAAATCTTAGCGGGGGCCGGTTCCGGCCCCGATTCGGGCTCGACCCAGTCCAGGAGGAAGCGACGCCGGAAGCGGTCGAGGGCACGGATCACGGCCGGACCCAGCAGGGCGAGCAGCACCAAGTTGCCGGCGGCCCGGAAGCTGTCGTAGGCGACCGAGGTTGCGAGGTAGAAGCCGCCGGCGCGGCGAAGCAGGGCCGCCAGGCCGATCCCGGGCGCCCAGCTCAACGGTGATGATCCGGCGGCGACGAGCAACGGCCATTCCCAGAGGTCGAGCAGCAGGCCATAGGCGAAGCCGGCCAGGCCGCCATAGAGGCACAGCAGGGCGACGGCCAAGGGCGAGGTGGAGCGGCGAGTCGCCCGGCCAAGGTATCCGGCGCCCATGCCGACCCAACCCGCGGCAAGCATCTGGTAGGGAAGCCACGGCCCCAGGCCCGCCGTCAGGACGGCGGACAGGAGCAGCGTCAGGGCGCCACCGGCGAAGCCGAAGCTTGGCCCCATCACGAATCCGCCCGCGATCACCAGGAAAAAGATCGGTGAAAAGCCGAGGAGCCCGATGACGATGACGAGCCTCAGCGTGGCATCGATCGCGACCAGCGCCGCCAGCACCGCCAGCAGCCGGGTCGAGAGGCGATGGGTTTGGAGGGCGACGCCCAGCACGACCACTGTCGAGACAGCGACCAGCGCGCTGAAGAGCACCACGGGTTGCGGAAAGGCTGGTCCGAGCAGGAGCGGTCCGATGAAAAGCGCGAGCCCGGCGCCGGTGAGCCCGAGCAAGACCGCGTCTTCGGCCCGGGCGGCGAGCCATCGGGTCATATCGGCACCGCCTCCGGCAGGAGCCAACCGCCACCGACGAGCTTGCTGATCTGCGTAGCAAAAACCAGGGAGTCACTCAACACGCTGGCTGGTGGACCGTCGGCGTAGATTTCGCCGTCTGCCATCAGGAGCACGCGATCGGCCGTGCGGGCCGCCCATTCGACGTCGTGGGTGGCGACCAGGATCCCGGCGCCCGCGCCGGCGCGCGTGCGCAGGTAGGCGCTGAGGGCCCGCTTCACCTGGGGATCGAGTCCACGCGTCGGTTCGTCGAGCAGCAACAGGTCGGCTCGGGCCCCCATCAAGGCGATGGCCAGTTGCTGACGCTCGCCCGAGCTCAGGTCACGTGGATAACGATGGAGCCAGGCGGCGAACGGCGCGACGACCTCGGCCGCCTGGCCCCGCAGCTCCTCACTCACGGTTGGCGCGAACAGCAGCGAGTCGGCGTCCTGCGGTACGTAGGCGGCAATGCCCTCATGCGTGACGGTGCCGTGTTGTGGCCGCATCAGCCCGGCGATCAACCGCAAGAGTGTGGTCTTTCCGGATCCATTGCGACCCATCAAGGCGACAACCTGGCCTCGGCACAGGGTCAACGACACACCCTGCACCGCGGGGATGGTGTCGTAGCGATGATCCAGTCGGTCAATCCGGCAGATGACGGGCCCGTGGCCGTCAACGGGCACGGGTTTGGCTGGGGCCCTGGGCAGGCGTTGCGCATGGACGCGGGCGTCCCGAAGTCCTAGCGGGATCGGTGTCCACCCGGCCCGCAGCGCCAGGTCGACGACGGGCGGGCGGGCTCCGCCTTCGGCAAGTGCGACACGCGGCGCCTGGTCACGCAGCATCCCGCCGTCGAGCGTCCAGATGCGATCGACGAAGGGCGCGATGCGCTCGACGCGATGCTCGGCGATCACCGTCGTCATACCGAGCTCGGCAACCAGCCGGAGCACGACCTGTAGGACGTCCTCGGCGGCCTGCGGGTCGAGCTGCGAGGTCGGCTCATCGAGGACGAGCGCATCCGGGTGCATGGCGAGCGCGGCCGCGATGGCGACGCGCTGGCGTTCGCCGCCCGAGAGGGTATCGATCCGGCGACGCCGCAGCGGGTTAATACCGACCTGGTCGATCACTTCCTCGACGCGCTTGCGCATCAGCGGCCGCGAGAGTCCGAGATTCTCGAGACCAAACGCCAGCTCGGCCTCGACGTCCTCGAGAACGAACTGCGCCTCGGGATGCTGAAAGACGAAACCGATGTGGATCCCGAGCTGTCGTGGTGGGTGCGCCCGCGTGTCGAGGCCGCAGACCACGACCCGGCCACGGAACTGGCCCCCGGTGCTGTGCGGGACGAGACCGTTCAGGCAGCGAAGCAGGGTCGACTTTCCGCTGCCCGAGGCGCCGCGGAGGAGGATCACTTCGCCGGGCTCGACCGTCGTCGTGACGTCACTCAGCGCAGGCTTGTCGGCCTCCGGGTAGCGATAGCTGACGGCGTCAAGCGTGATGAGGGGCATGGTCCACTCGCGAAAGGCTGGCGGTGACGGCGGGCACGGCGAGCAGGCCGACAGCCAGCAGCTGATCCGGGTCCGGAACGCTCGGCACCAGCTCCTGGTACGGGTTATACGAAACGCCCGGCAACACCGCGATGGCGACGATCGCCGCGAGCGAGGCGAGCAGGACCAGCAGGTCCCCGGGTGTCCATTGGAGCGGGCGGTATCGGGACCTGCGGCCGCTGCCGAAACCGCGCGCGTCGAGCGACTCGCCATACTGCAGCGCGCGCTCGAGGGTCGTGAGCAGGAGCGGCAGCAGCAACGCGGGCGCCGATCGCCAGCCGGTTCGCCGCCCGCGCAGCTGGCGCGACTCGCGGATCGATTGAAACGCGGTCAGCGTTTTTGGTGCGAAGGCGAGGGCGAGGGCGACGGTCGTGCCTGCCCGGTACAGCGGGCGGGGAAGGATCGCGACGAGGTCGGCGCTTCGCACGGTGCTTTGCACGACGGCGAAGACGGCGACCGTCAGCACGAGGGCCAGGCCGGTCGAGGCGCCAAACGCGACGGCATCGAAGGTCCAGCGTCCGCCGATGATCGGGATCGCCGGCAGCGTAAAGAGCGCGTGCTGGCCGAAACGGCTGAGCGCGACGCTGAAGACGACGGGCACCAACGCCAGTGCCACCGCGAACTTCCAGGTCCGGACGCGGCGACGTGCACGGTAGGGCAGAAAGACGTTCACTACGACCAGCAACAGCAGCACCTGCAGGTACGGATTGCGGTCGATGAATGCGGCGGCAAGGACCGCGATCGCCCATACGCCCCAGGCGAACGGGTGGCGGATCACGGGCCCCGCCTCCGCAGGTTGACGGCACCGAGCGTCAGGAGCAGGATCGCGATACTGCCGAACGCGAGCCAGGGTCCGAGCGCGGTCGCTTTCGGCGGCTGCGTGGGCGGTCCCGTGGATGTCAGCACGGCATTGGGCGGCGGTGAGTCTGACGGCGCCAACGCCTCCAGGCTGGTCGACGGTGCGGGCGTTGCCGCCGGAAGAGGGGTCGCGTGATTCGGTGCGTGCGTCACCTGCGTTGCGGTCGCGGCGGGTGGCGCGGGCGCGGCGCAGACCGACGAAAACGCCACGCTGCCGGGAACCTGATTCGCCCCCACTGCAAAATGCCATCCGTCCATGTCGCCGTCGCGCAGGAGCGACGAGCTGGCCCCGAACGCCGATGTTTGCCAGGCGCTGCCCCGACGATGGAAGTACTGCCAGTACGGTCCGGCGCCGAAGCATCCGGATGGCATGCTCGATGGCTCCCGGTCGAGCTGACACATCGCACTCCCGATCGAACCGAAATTCTGCGCCTCGTACTGCACGCCCGAGCGCTCGACCAGTTGAAGCCCGGTGATCTGGTCTTCCGCAAAGGCCACGCATCGCGTGATGACGCTCCCGCTCGCGTGCTGGATGACCAGCGCGGCGTGATGGATCGCCGCATGGGCCGGCCGCATGGAGAGGAGGCCGGCGATGAGCGCCGCCGCCGCGGCGGCACCCAGCCACGTCGTTTTGGCGATTCTCAGCGAGCGCGTCGGCGCAGTCTCCAGCCGAGCGCCACGATGGCGAGTCCAGCCACCATCGGCAGCAGCGGTGTGGGATCTGGCGGAGCGCCCGTCGTGGCCAGTTGCGTTGTCGACGGGGTCGGGGTCGGTGTCGTGATCGGTACCGCCGGACATGTCGATGGCATGACCCCGTTGGTCTTTTTCACCGGGAGGTACTTCGATGTGAGGGCCGGCAGGGCTTGCGTGGTCGAGAAGGCGTCAGCTGTGCCGCTGGCCGACGGGCCGGGACGCGTGAAACCAAGTCCACCGTTCGGGTACTGGAAGGTCAGGAGATCGGTGACCGCATTCTTGTCGCCGATGGACCAGGCGGCCGACGTGGGATCCTGGCCAGTTGCCAGCAACGCCTCGATGACTGCCGCATCCGAGTTGGGATCCGAATCTCCCGGCGGGGAAAAGGGCGCCGAATACTCAAATCCTCCGCTGGGTTTCTGGTGGAGCTTGAAGTACGCGAGCGCCTTGTCTCTTGTCGTGGCGTCCAGGCCGTCAGCTGACACGAGTGCCATCAGGACGAGTGCGCTGGTGTTGGTATCGGAGCCGTAGCCGGCCTGGAACTCCCAGCCCCCGTCCGCCTGCTGTCGACTCGCGAGGAACTGCTTCGCTTTCGCTGTCGCGGCGCCGGCCGGCAGGGCGAGGACGGCGAGGGCGTCGTTGAAGAGTTGCCCGTTGTATGCACCCGTCGATGGGTTATAGGTGCATTGCAGGTCCTGCAGCAGGTTCCGTCCCGCGAACGTCGTGGGATCGAGGCCGGCAGCCGAAACCGCCAGGAGAAGGGTACCGATGTTTCCCGCACTCTTCTCTTCGTCAGCGATGTGTGTGCGCAGAGAATCGATCGGCGTTTTTCCCGACGTGGACAAGTCGGCGACGGCCAGGTTGTTGGCGATCAAGCCCCAGACGGTCTCCTCCGTCCGCGAGGCGTTGCCGGCCACGGTTCCGTCGGTTCCTTGCAAGGTGTGCAGCCATGCAAGGGCTTGGGATGCCGCGGTCGACTGCGGGGTGAAGGCGGAAATCGGCATAGCCGATGCGAGCGTCGCGAGCGCGGCGATAGCCAGCGCCGTGAGTCGTCCTTTCATGGTGTCCTCCAGAGCAGTGAATGCGCAACTGGAGGCCGATCGTGAAGATGCTTGGCACCTCCCTCTCAGCCTCGAAGAGGGTCGTTGGTCCCCGATAGGCAGGTCTCCTGGCTCCGGATCATTGTCGCTGGGCTCCTTCCCAAGGCACGGCCTCGGTGGATCTCGCCCACGGCTCCTCGGTTACAGTGACGGGTTCGCGCCGGATTCGCACCGGCTTCCCTTTTCAGCTCTCCTCGAGCCACCTATCGGTCGTTTTTAACTTGTGGAACGCTTGGTCGGCATCACCTCCCCCAAAAGGTGACCGCATTATAGGATGCGCCGCGGGGCCGATAAAGAAAACGCCGCCCGAACTCATGGGGCGGCGGCGTTTAGTGACGAGTGGTGCGCTATCTCAGGCGACGCGCGATTGCTCGAAGTAGGCTTCCAACTCCTCGATGGTTGGGACGCGGTTGATCTCGTCGGGCTCGACATTCATGAACTGCTCCTGCGCCGTGAAGACGAGCTCGATCAGGTCGGGAATTTTGACGTCAGGCGTGTATGGAACACCAAACGCGAGCAGCTGCTCGACGATATCGCCAGGCACCTTGGTGCGTTCCGCAAGGTTCAACGCCTCGAGCGCCCACAGGATGCGGTCCAGCCCATAAAGGCTGAGCTTGCGCTTCGCCTCCTCGGCCCGGGTCGCGATCACTCGCAGCGTCGTGCGTTGCGTCTCAGTTTGAATCGCTTCGTAGATTCTCAGGCTAGGTTCCTCCGACGCTTGTTGGTTCGGCCAGCGCCTACGGTACGAGCCGGTTCCAGCCTCAGCAAATAACTTTCGTTAAAACATGTAAACAAGCGACGCTCTGTCACCGGGCAGGCTTTCGAAATCGAGCGGGATAATACCCACAATGGCTTTCATCGATGCCGACCCTGACCGCGGGCCAGGCCGTGACGCGGTCGAGCTCTACACCCGGACGTACGGCACGCTGCTACGAAGCTCGGGTGAAACCAAGCTCAAGGTGCTCGAGCAGTCCCACATCGGGATGCGGTCGAGCCTGCACCCGAAGGCCGGATCGCCCGAGCCGGACACCGGAGCGCTGATCTATGCGCTCCGTCGCCTGCCTCCCTCCATCACCGCAGTCAAGCGAATCGTGCTCGGCCAATCGGCTGACGTCTTCAAGCGGCTGCTCGACGTCGACGTGGAGAAGTGGGAGATGCAGAGTGCGCCCGGGCGCCGCCGTCGCTACTACTTCGACGGCAAGGAGACGTTGGCCGTATACATCGCCAGCCCATCCGATATCGACGACGTCATTCCGCAACTGGTCGCGCTTCAAATCGAATGGAACAAGCTACACGCGCTGCTGAATGCGGAAGACCTCAGTCGGGCCAGGACGGTCGCCGACCAGTTCCAGGTGCTGCAACGACTCGGCATTTCAGAGGATGACGCGCTGCGCCTAGTTGAAATCTGGGGCGACTTGCTGGAGCCGCTCCGCCGCATCCGGGCCGAGGAGAAAGACTTCCGTGTGCGGATGCTCGGCGGCACCCAGATCGGTTACATCAAGGCCACTCGCCGCTGGTGGCAGCCGATCGAGTCCCTGATGCAACGCGAGGGCGTGCGCGACCGGCCGGTCTACTTCGTCTCGAGCAACACGCATAGCCTCGTGAACCTATTGAGCGGCTCCGCGCGCCGGCACCAACACGAGATCGTGGAGTTCACCGAACGCAGCAATAACCTGGAGTTGGTACCCGAGCTCAAGAAGCTCCGCCAGGGTCAGTCTCGTGGCAACTGGGACAACTTCCTCTATTACGCGGCCCGCTCCTATTACGGGCAGTCACCCGAGGCGGAGGGGCGGCGGGCGCTTCGCACCGCGGAAGAAGAAGAGCGCGGCATCTTTTTCCTTCCGAGCCAGGCGGGCCTCGATGTGGCGGCGCAGGTGATCATTGTCGACCGGCTGGTCGCCAACGATCTCGATCCGCGGCTGGGGAGCCCGCCGCCGGATCGCCTGGAGCGCAGCCCGGCCGTCTTGATCAATGTCAACTACCCGCTCGGGCTCGGTGCCTACAACGTCCTGCGGGAAGTGGCTGAGAGTGTCGGGACGCTGCGCGGCGTTTATGTCCTTGGCAAGGCAGCGACCCTCAACGGTAGCATCGGCGACATCATGATCTCCAACGTCGTCTATGAAGAACACTCCGAAAACACGTACTGGCTGGACAACTGTTTCAGTTTCAACAGTGTCGCGCCCTTCCTCGTATACGGCGCCGCGCTGGACAATCAGCGCGCGGTGACGGTTCGCGGCACCTTCCTGCAAAACCGCGGGTATCTCGACTTCTATCACCGAGAGAGCTTCACCGTGGTCGAAATGGAAGCCGGTCCCTATCTCAACGCCCTCTATGAAGCCGCTGAATCGTCGCGCTATCCGATGCGGGAGAACATCAACTTCACCAAGCTGCCGTTCGATTTCGGGGTGCTTCACTACGCCTCTGATACGCCGTACACCCAGGCCCGCACGCTAGGCGCGCGCGGTCTCTCCTACTACGGCCTGGATTCCACCTACGCCTCATCGGTCGCCATCCTGCGGCGAATCCTGGCTCAGGAGCAGGTCCTTACGGCCGACGTTGCGACCCCGCGCTGGGCGGACGCCGGAGCCCGTCAGGGCGCTTGACGGTTAGCAGCACCGTAATGCGCCGCTGCTAGCCTGCGGTCAGGTTCGAAATCCCATCGCCCCCCTCCTCCCCACAAAAGGCCGCCCTCAAAGCGGCCTTTGTCTTTCCCCGAAAGCGCTAGGCGGCGCGCCTGAGTTTGGGTTTGCGTTTGCGGAGTGTCTTCCTTCGAAGCGCGAGGTCCTGCAGGGCGAGGTCGATGCGCCGCTCCGCGGGATCGAGATGCTTCGCGGTCGTCAGCAATCGGTGCGCCGCCATCAGGTTCTCGCGCGCCATCTCCGCCAGGCCGAGCTGCAAGGTGAACCCGGGGTCGACCGGGCAGGCCAGCGCCGCGCGCTCCAGCAAGGCGAAGCCCTCGTCGCGCATATCCATCTCCCAGAGCAGCGTGCCGAGCTCGAAGAGGAGCTCGGGCTCATCGGGCCCCGCTTCCAGGGCGCGGAGGTACGCCAGGCGTGCCACCTCGGCGTGGCCCAACTGGCGGTGGTCCCGGCCGATCAGAAACCAGGTTTGCCAGGCACTGGGCGCGAGCATCATGGCACGCGCGAATGCGGCCCTGGCCTGCTCCCGATCCCCCAGCGCATCGCAAGTCAGGCCCAGGCGGAAGGCCACCTCCGCATTGTCCGGGTCAAGGCGAGTGGCCTCATCCAGCGCCGCACGAGCCCGGGCATAATCCCGGATTCGGTGGCAGAGCGTTCCCAGCCGCAGCCGGGGAAGCGCCTCGTTCCCGGCTAGTTTGACGGCGGCTTCGAAGCGGACGAGCGCCTCGCGGACGTTCCCTTCCGTCTCCGCGAGTCTGCCGCTCTCGAGCAGGCGCTCGATTTCAGGGGTCATCGCAATAAAACAACGTAGCGCCGCGACCGCTCTTACGTTCGGCCTATTCGGTGAGGAAGCGTAGGAGTTCCGGCTCCTCCATCTCCTGCGCCGGCAGGACCGGCGTGTACTTCAGCCGGGTGGCGAGCTTCATGGCGAGCTCGACCTTGAAATCAACCGGGGTGAAGCCTTTGTCGGTGAAGATGCCCAGGGCCCGGTCCCGGATGACGAGCGCCGCCCCCTGCTTGCGCGCCAGCACCGTCATCATGGCCGGCCCGCGGCCGCGGCGGGCACGAGCTGCGCGACCAGCCGCGCCAGCTGCGTTGGCTTGAAGGGCTTCTCTACCGTCGCTACGGCGCCAGCCGCCCGGGCCCGCACTGGCGTGACGGTGTCACGGAACTCGGTCATCATCACGACCGGGCTGCGCTCGGCGAGCTTGAAGACGATGATCGACGCGATGTTGGGCTCGTCCTCGACGAGCAGGACGCGTGCCATGGGTCGCTAATGTTAACGGGTGCCGCCACGAGCAACCAACGTTCCCGCCATTTACCTCGCCCACGGCGCGTCGGGTGACGCGACGAGCATGCGCCCCTACGTCAAAGCGTTGCAGGCGCGCAAGCTGACGGCGAGCGCGATCGACTTGCCCAAATCCAAAGCCGAGCGGGCCGTTCCCGTGTTCATCCAGAAAGTCCCGGCGGGCGCGATCGCGGGCGGTCATTCCTACGGTGGTCGCGTGGCCAGCATGGCCGCGGTCGAGGTGCGCTATGTAGCGTTGATCCTCCTCAGCTACCCGCTCCACCGGCCGGGCCATCCCGAGGACCTGCGCACCGAGCACTGGCCGAAGATCGATTGCCCGGTGCTGCTGTTGTCAGGCGAGTCCGATCCATTCGCTCGGGTTGACCTGCTGCGCTCGTCGGTCCGGCTGTTGCGGAAGGTGGAGCTCGTGACGTTTCCGGGCGTGGGTCATGGTCTGCTGCCGGTGATCGATACCGCCATGGATCGGGTCGCGGAATTCGTTCGCGGACTCAGATCTTAGACTGGGCGGATGTGCACGGCGCCGGGAGACGATGACGGTCCGCGTGCCGCGGCCGCGGTCAAAGAGGAGGAGCGAACGTTATCCGCCGGCGATGGCGCGGCGTTGCGAGAATTCGCGGCCTTGCCGGACGCCGGTTTCCGGCCCGGCGCAGTGCTCATCATCCACGACATCTGGGGTTACACCGACTTCTACAAAGACCTTGCCCGGCGCATCACCGGGCACGGCCACGCTGCGGCGCTCGTCGATTTCTTCGGGCGTCAGGGCGATTTGCCGGCGTCGATGCGGACACCGGAGCGGACCGGCATCAAGTCGGAAGCGATGGCCCGCGCGGTGCAGCGTGCTCAGCAGCTCCCCGACGAGCGTTTTCTGGCCGACATGCAGACCGCCGTCGATGATCTGCATGCGCGTGGCGCCGCCGAGGTGGCGTGCTGGGGATTCTGCATGGGCGGCCGTCTCGCCTATGTTGCGGCGGCGCGGGTCGGTGGGTTAGCCGGCGCCGTCGCCTATTACGGGCATCTTCAAGCCGAGCCAGGCCGTCTCTCGCCGCTGCAGCTCGCCGGTGAGATCCGCATTCCGGTGCTGGGCATTTTCGGCGGCGCCGACCCCGGCATCCCCGCCGACCAGGTCTCGGCGTTTCAGGCGGCGCTGACGACCGACAAAGAGGTCGTCACCTATCCCGCTGCGCCGCATGGATTCCTTCGGTATGGGGCGACCGAGCACAAGGCGGCGATCGACGATGCGCTGCAACGCACCTTCCGGTTCTTTGGGCGGGTTCTCGCTGGGCCGGGTTCGGGACGTTAGCCGCTAAAGCCTTCCGGCAAGAGGACGTTACCGTTGCTGGTCGGCACATAGACGTCCCAGTTGTAGTAGCCGAGGAAGGCCCGCTCGTTGGCAAACATCTGCTGCGCGTACAACTGGACCGCTCGCACGTACAGCATGCTCGGGTTGTACGCGTAGATGGCGCGGGTCATGTTCTGGGGCGCCCCGTGTGTGTGGAGGTAGCGACCGGCCGCGAGGATCGCGTCGCGGGGATTGTTGACGTCGCCCCGGCCGTAGCTGGCCCAGGTCGCCGGCATGAACTGCATCGGGCCCTGCGCGCCGGCCGAGCTCAATCCCTGGATGCGGCCCATGTTGGTCTCAATCAGATTGATGGCGGCGAGATACTGCCATGCCACGCCAGAGGCCTGTTGCGCCTCGTTGTAGTAGCCGAGCAGCACGTCGGGCCCCGGCGGCGCGATGATCCGCCAGTGCGGCAGAGCACTGCTCGTGCCGTTCAGGTCACCAATCTGCTGGGCGGCGCTCAGGTTGTCCTGGATGGCTGAGCGAACCGATGGCGGCACCGCGTTGAGCACGGCCGGCACCCACTCGGGGTGGGCGGCGAGCCGATGGTAGGCGATCTGCTGGCGCTGCCCCAAACTCGTGTAGTCCCCTGGCGGCGTCGCGGGATTGCGAATGGCCTGCTCGACGGTACCCAGCTCGTCGGCGACGTAGGCCGCATCGACGACAACGACGTGTGGTCTGGGCGTCGCCACCGGTGAGCTCGCCGTGATCACGGCAAGATGCGACGCGGACGGGCGTGCCGGCGGTGCCGCGCCCTGGGCGGCCGCACCGCATGCGCTCAGCGCGATCGCCAGAATGGGAGCGGTCAGTCGGATTCCGGGACGGCGTCTCATTTCGGGCGGATTCTATGAGCGCCGGAGCGATGAATCAATCAGGCGCGTACTAAGGTTTCGAATGGGCTCGCGTTGCACCCCCATGAGCTATCCCTGGACGCGAGTGCCGAAGGGCAAGCCGCCGCTTGATGCCTGGCAGCTGCGGTTGCTGCCCGCAGCGGACCGCTTCATGGCCCTGATGTGGTCCCGTCCCGGTGGCCTCTCCTTGCGCACGACCTGGGTCACGCCGGCCACCATCGGCCTCGGCGGGGCGGTCGTCGTAGCTCTCGGTCTTCCTGGCCTGGGCGCCCTTGCCTACGGGATTGGCGCTCGGCAGCTGCTTTTCGTGTTTGGAGGCTTGATCGCGGCCGCGCTCGGTACCGGTGGTGGCATCGTGGCCGCCTACGGCATCAGGCAGCGCCTCGTGTCTCGCGCCCAGGGCCGGCAACACGCTACCTAACGCCGGGCAAGGTCGATCGGGACGGTGCCGTTGTTCTGACGGATGAAGCTCGTCCTGGTCGTGATTGCCGTCCTGATCGTGGGTGCCGGCGCACAGCTGATTCTTGACACGGCCGGCATCCTGCGGCGGTCGCACCGAGCCCTACGGTAACGGCCTCCGTCAGGGTCAGCGCGACACCGACCCCCACGGCGACGCCCAAGCGTTCCCCGACGCCAACCCCCACCCCCATATGTCCCGACGCCACCCCCACCGCTCCCGCCAACTCGGTACACGATCGGGTCGAGCTGCCAGTACGACGGCCACGAAGATTCTGAACAAACCTGCAGGTCGCCAATTACTACATCGCCATGACGACCGGCTGGGGCTGCTCCTGGTCGGTCACGTTCAGCCCTCGTTAGCGGTCGCGACCTCCGCCTGGGTTACGCCCTCCCATTCGGTGGACCAGGTGTGAGCGGCAACGGAAGGCTCTCCGCGTAGACGGCCAGACGGTGATCGAACGTGCCCCATCCGCTGACCCAGTGCCCGGTGCACGTTATCAGCGTCAGGTGGGCGAGGCCGTCAGGCGACGGCTGCGGCCCCTGCCCATCGGCAGGTCCGGACCCGTAGATCCGCGAGAGCACGGTGTGGTCGACGGTCTGCTTGAGCGTGTAGACGACGGTGGCGGTCACCACGAACTCGACGTCGAGGTCGGTCCCCGTATCGTGGATGACAATTCGGTCGCCCGGCTTCAGGTCTTTGAGGTGCGCGAAGACGGCGGGCCGGCCAAGAACGTCATCGACATGACCGGCGATCGTCGCCGTGGTCGCGTCGCCCGGGATGCCGCCACCCCGATACCAGAAGACCTTGCGCCAAACGGGATCGTTCGCCGAACCTGTCGGCGTGTCCATCACGTTCTTGGCGTTGATCCCTACACCAAGCACGGGGGCGGTGATCCGCAGTGACGGAATCCGCAGCTCGACGGGCACGTCCACTGGCCCCGCCCGGAGATCGACGCTGGGATCGACCAAGGGCGCCTGGACAAGGAGTTGATCGGCGGAGGGGGCGACGGCAGGCTGCGCGCCCGGTTGCGAAGAGATCGCCGCCATTGGAGATGGGCGGGGAACCGGCTGGCCCTCGCTCGCCTGGACATTTCCGCAAGCAGCCAGGACGGTTGCCGCCATCAGCGCGGCGGTGAGTCGACCGAGCGAGCCGTGGCGTGCGGACAGCATTGCAGTCGGCCCCTACTTCCTGTCGCCAGACTACTACTACGTGCGGCGGCGCTGGCCTCGCATCGTCATGCCCATGCGCGCGGCTCCGGCGCTGGCTAGGACACCGGCGACAAGAGCCAGGATCCAGGGGAAACTATCGCCCTGTAGAGGACCGCCGCCACCGCTGGGCGGTCCGGCTACGGCCGTCGGCGGCAGCGTGGCCGGCAGTGTGTTTCCGGCGGGCGGGGGAACGGCAGCAGGCGCAGCATAGCCGCATCCGGTCGGCTGGATGATGCGATTAGTGTCCAAGGTGACGGCAGCGGTCCGTGCCAGCGCTCGGCCATTGAGGGTGGCTTTATTCTGCAGCTGGATACTGATGTTCGCCATGATGGTTCCCACAAACTGCGTTGTGGTGGCAAGTGTCGCGGAGGACGTGACCCGCCAGAAGACCTGGCACGGCTGGGCGCCCCCAATGAGGACCACCTTGGCACCGGGTGCCGTAATGAGCGTGGTCGGCGCCGCGCTGGTTCCAATGAGAAAGATGTAGATACCCGAGCCGTTGAGTGTCAGCGTCCCGGTCAGCGTCGGCGACGGCACCGCACCCGATGTCTGGCAATAGACACCAGGGGTAAGGGTTTTGCCCCCGAGATTGACGCCAGAATAGTCCACCGTGCACGGCTGCACCGCATTGGCATACGCCGTTGTCAAATCCGTTTCGGCCGTCGTGAACGTCGAGTCGCCGATGTGTTGAGGCCCGGCGGTTCCGGGCGGGAATCCGGTGATGCCGGCGCCGGACGCGCCGATCCAGCCACTTATCCAGGACGGGCCGGTGTTCGTCATGCCGGCTCCAGACAGCACCGCGAAAAACCCAGCGGACGCGAGACCTGGGTCGGTGGCCGCCAGCGCCGAGAGTGAGTTTGCCCCAATAATCAGGGCTGAAATTACAATAGCGATCGTGTAGCGACGGGTTCGTTTCACAGCGGCATCATAACTCGAGTTGCAGATAAATATGCAACAGGCCCAATACAAGACTGGCTGATGCCTTAATGTGACTCACCGTGGCATGGGACGACCTGTCGCCTTAACGATGGCCATGTCGACTAGGCACTTTTACCCACGCTTGGCAACCAGTCGCAGCAGCCAGAGCAGGATACACGCGCCGATGAACGCGACGATGAAACTGAAGATGATCCCGCTCCCCTGGATGTTGAGGAGGCCGGAGATGATCCAACCGCCGATGAAGGCGCCGACGATCCCGACGATGATGTCTACGATGATCCCGAAGCCGCGCCCTCGGACGACGCGCCCAGCGAGCGCACCCGCGATGCCGCCGATGATGATCCACCAGAGCCAGTTCACACCATTCATGGCGCCCATGATATGCGAATTTGCGCTCCATGGCGACTGGAACCTTTTGCGATCGGCGACGTCTTAATACCGTGCGCCGTCTGATCATCGCCCTCGTCTTGCTGTCCCTGACGGCGTGCGGGTCGGTCAAGTACGGCGGGGGCACGCAGCCGCTCACGACGCCCGAGCTGAAATACAGCTTGATCGACACGATTGGACCACCCCGGTTTTGCGGACCGCCGGTGGTCCGCATGCCGGACGACGCGCAGGCGGCCCAAGAGGTTGCGGCTTTGCGGTCGCAAGACCCCGCGACCTTTGACGCGATCGTCCGTCACGAGAAGCTCGATGCCGCGCATCTCACCGCCGCCGACGACCGCCGGATCCTGCAGCAAGCCGAGCTGCTGGGAGCGCTGCTGCTGCAACCGGAGGGACAAGCGTTCCGATTCGACTACATCGCCGCCAGGCCTTCGCCGGAACACGTCGTGGGAACCATCGATACGCACGGCGCGATCAACCTCGAGAGCCACGATCCCACGCCGTTCCCCGGACGGTACGGTTGCCCGATCTGCCTCGCGGCAGGGGACCGGATCGCGACCCCCACCGGCGAGGTTCCCGTGACGGAACTCCGGCCCGGTATGCTCGTCTGGACCATCGACGCCGGCCGTCGCGTTGCCGCCCCAATATCAGTTGTTGGACACACTCCCGCACCATTCGGTCATCGAGTGATCCGCGTGGTCCTCGCCGACGGGCGTGCGGTCGTCGCCTCGCCCGGCCACCCCACCGGTGACGGTCGACGGGTCGGCGAGCTGAACCCCGGCGATCTCCTGGACGGGAGTCGCGTTACGGCCACGGAGTCAGTGCCGTATGTCGGCGCGACCTGGGACCTGCTGCCGCTCAGCTCCAGCGGGGAGTACTGGGCGAACGGCGTGCTTCTTGGGAGCACTCTTTACAGGAAAATTGATTTGGTGATATTCTGATAGGAACTCACCGGCAAATTCTTAGGCCCTCGGTGTAGCGTTCGCCTCTGAGTCCGTTTGCGGTGTCGCGGCGTCCAATAGGCGCGGCGTATTTCTGACCACCAGGACTCAAGGGAGCGGACAAGTCAATGAACAAGATCCAGCGGCCTGTGATCGCGCTTTCGATTGTCGTCTCAGCTTTCGTCCTCGGCGCATGGCCAATGGCGGCGCTGGCCGCCACCCAACCACGTTTGGGGACCGCGATCGGTTTTGCCGTGCTGGCCGGCAGCACGATCACCAATACCGGGTCAACGGTGATTCATGGCGCAGTCGGGTTGAGCCCGGGTACCGCAGTGACGGGGTTCCCGCCAGGGAGTGCAACGAGCCGGCACAAGACGGATGCCGTGGCGCTCGGCGCCAAAAACTCTCTTGTGACCGCTTACAACGATCTGGCGAGCTGGGCAACGACGCGCAGTATGACGGGTCAGGATCTGGGAGGCAAAACCCTTACCCCCGGCGTCTACACCTTCTCCTCGTCGGCACAACTGACAGGAACCCTCACCCTCAGCGGAAATGGGATCTTCATTTTCCGGACCGGTAGCACCCTCACGACAGCGAGCAACTCAAGAGTTCTCGTTACCAACGGCGCTCAGGGGTGTGGCGTCTATTGGAAGGTTGGGAGCTCCGCAACGCTCGGAACGGGAACGCAGTTCAAGGGAACCATCATTGCCCTGACCTCGATCACGATGGTCACTGGAGCCACTATTCTCCCGGGTCGGGCTCTGGCACGGAATGGCGCGGTCACATTAGACAGCAATCTCATCAATTTGCCCACGGGTCCGTGTAGCGCAACCGGCACAACCGGCACGACCGGCACGACCGGCACGACCGGCACGACGAGCACATCGACGGTCCCCACACTGGCGCAGACGGGCGGCGGGCCGGCTCACGATAGTTTCCCCTGGGTCCTCGTGCTGATCGCTGGGATCGCCGGCAGCTTTGGAGTCCTGCGCTTCAGCCTCAGGAATGGGGTCGACCGCCGCAGCGCGTCCTAGGCTGCGCAACCGGAGGACAGGTTGACATCATCCTGTCCTCCGGTATCGTCGCTTCCGTGCCGCTCGGCCTTAGCGGACCGCGATCAACGCAACCTTTAGATCTGAGACCCCAAAGTAGGCATTGACGCGCCGCGCGCTCGGCCCCAAGCCCACGTACGAATAGTCAATATTGACGCTGGCCTCGCGCAGCTTGTGGGCGACCCTCCCCAGGCTTCCAGGTTTGTCTTGAAGCGCGACTTCCAACACCTCCTCTTCGGTGGTTACCCAGCCATGCTCCGCAAAGACCCGTTTTGCCACGGCCCGCTTGTCCACGATCATCCGGATGATGCCCCGATTGTCGGCAACCGTGGCCATGAAGGCCACGATGTTGACCTCCTTCGCGCCGAGCGCCGAGCCGACCTCCCCCAGCATTCCCGGCCGATTGTCGACCGACACTGTCAGCTGCTTCGCTTTGGGCACAGGGCCATCCCTCCTCACCTATTAAAAGCTGGTTGCTGTGCAGCGCGTTCGAATAGGCTTCCGCCGCTAGCCCCCCGAAGGCCAGAGCCCGGGTGGATTACCAAACCGACCGTCGGTCTGTTATTATCGTGGACATGGCCCGAACGGTAAACGCGACCCTCTATACGGTCCGTCGGGACGCGTTCCTGGATGTCGCTCAGCGCCTCGTCCAGACGAAGGGTTATGAGGCGATGAGCATCCAGGACGTCCTCAACGAGCTCGAAGCCTCGAAGGGAGCCTTCTACCACTACTTCGATTCGAAGCAGGCGCTGCTGGAGGCGGTCGTCGAACGCTTCGCCGACAGCGCGATCGCGGACCTGGCGCCTGTCCTGTACGACGCGAAGCTGCCGGCCCTGCGGAAGCTGGAGCGTTTCTTCGCCGGTATCGCTCGCCGGAAGGCTGAGCACAAGGACCTGATGCTCGCCATCATCGAGGTCTGGAATTCAGACGGCAACGCGATCGTCCGCGAAAAGCTCCGCCGGTTGACGGTCAGCCGCATGGTCCCGCTCCTCTCGGCGGTGATACAGCAAGGCATCGATGAGGGCGTGTTCCGTTCCGCCTCTCCCGACGAGACCGCCACCGTCTTCGTCTCGCTGATGCTCGGTTTTCAGGAGGTCGCGAACGGGCACTTCATTGCCCGTCAGGCCGGCACCATCACCTTCGAGGTCGTTCGGCGATCCGTAGCCTCGTTCACCGAGGCATTCGAACGGATCCTGGGGATACCGAAGGGGTCACTAACGCTGACGGATGAGTCGACCCTACATTTCTGGTTCGGCTGAAAAGGAGATCCATGGGAGCAATCATCGAGGCGGAAAAACTCACCAAGAGTTACGGCAGCAAGCGCGGTATCGTCGACGTTTCGTTCCAGGTCGAGGAGGGCGAGGTGTTCGGCTTCCTGGGCCCCAACGGGGCGGGCAAGACCACGACCATCCGGCTGCTGATGGCGCTGCTGCGCGCCGACGCCGGCTCAGCGCGGATCGCGGGGCTCGACTGCTGGAACAAATCGTTGGATATCAAGCGCCTCATCGGCTATATGCCGGGCGAGCCCGCGCTTGATCCCAATCTGACGGGTGGGCAGATCCTCGAGTACTTCGGGCACTTGCGCGGGGGCGTCGACCATGCGTACCTCAAGCAGTTGATCGACCGCTTCGAGCTCGACACCAGTCGCAAGTTCCGCCAGTACTCGACCGGCAACAAGCGCAAGGTCGTCCTGATCCAGGCCTTCATGCACCGCCCGCGCCTGCTTATTCTCGACGAGCCGACGAGCGGCCTCGATCCACTGAACCAGCAGGAATTCGATCGCCTGGTCTTCGAGGCGCGCGATGAAGGGCGCACCGTCTTTCTGTCGTCGCACGTCCTCAGCGAAGTCGAGAAGACCTGCTCGACGGTCGGCATCATCCGCGATGGTCGACTGGTGCGCCTGGGGGACGTCGCCGAAGTGAAGGCCATCAAGCGCTACGAAATGACGATCATCTTCGCCAGCGCGATTCCCGCCGAGACATTCAAGACGCTGGACGGGGTGATCGACGTGAAGGCGCTGAATGAAGGGCATGGCCTGCACCTCGCCATGCAGGGACCGGCGGATGCGGTGATCAAGGCGGCGGCGCGCTATCCGGTCGTGTCGCTGACGAGCTACGAGCCGAGCCTGGAGGATATTTTCCTTCGCTACTACCAAGCGGACGCTCCGCGTACCACGGATGCCGACCATGTGGCTTAGGAGCGTCTTCCTCAAGACCCTCCGCGACTACCGGATCCCGATCCTCGGCTGGGGCATCGGCATGGGCCTCGTCGTCGTATCGCCGATGGCGAGCGTCGCGACGCTCCTGACGACGCCGCAGGCGCGGGCCCAGCTTGTCAGCCTGGCCGCCACGTTCGCATGGAACGCGGATGTCGTCGCAGTCGACACGATCGGTGGCTACGCGACCTTCAAGATCGGCATCTTCATCTTCTTGATCGCCGTCTGGCCGCTGCTGGCCGCTAGCCGCATGCTGCGCGGTGAAGAAGATCGCGGCTCGCTGGATGTGTTGCTCTCGCTGCCGCACCCGAGATTGGCGGTGGCCCTCGAGAAGCTGGCGGCGATGTGGACCGCGCTGCTCGCGATGGGTCTCTTGACCGGGCTGCTGGCGTTCGCGGGCGGCCAGAAGTTCGGTGGCGGCTTCAGCCTTAGTGATGGGCTCCTCTTCGGCTTGAACCTCGCGCTGCTCTGCGCGGTGATTGGTGGCGTGGCGCTGTTGATCTCGCAATTCACCCAGGAGTCAGGCCCTGCGGCAGGCTGGACGGCAGGCCTCCTCCTTATCTTCATCGTCCTGGACATGGTCCGCCGCGTGATTCCCAACACTGAATGGATCTCCCGCTTCTCTCCGGTCTACTACTACAACCTGAGCAAACCCCTGGTGCCGAGCTACGGCGTCAATGCCGGCGCGATGCTCCTCCTTCTCGTCCTGACCGTGCTTCTTAGCGGCGCGGCGGTCTGGCTCTTCGTTCATCGCGATGTTGGAGGGACGGTCCCGCTGCCAAGCTGGCTCCGGCTCCCCGAGCGCGCGGCGAGCCGGGCGTTGCCGGTCGGAGACTGGTCGCTGCGCTCGGTCTACGCGCGCAGCCTGGGCATGATCGCGATGCCAACCTTCTGGTGGACACTGGGCATCGCGGGCTTCGCCGGCTGGATTATTTTCGCTGTCCAGCAGATGGAGTCGAGGCTGTCGTCCTTGTTCGCGAGTTCGCCCACTGTCCTGAACTTCATCAAGACCCTCGGTGGAGGCGATGCCGGCGTCAGTGCCGGCTTCTTGAGCGCGATCTTTGTCTTTCTCCCGCTCTTCCTGATGGCGTTTGCCGTCACCCAGGTCAACGGATGGTCCGCCGACGAGCAGGACGGCCGCCTCGAGCTGCTGCTGGCAACTCCGCAGCGGCGCCTCGGGGTGTTGCTGGCACGGTTCGCCGCCCTCGGCACCGCCACAGTCTTCATCGGCGTGATCACCTTGCTCGCGTCGATTGGCGCCGCCGCGGCGGCAGGCCTGACGCTCGATGCGGGCAACCTCGCTGCGGCCACGCTCGGCATGATCCCGCTCGGTCTGCTGATCGCCGCCATCGGGTACCTGGCCTCGGGGTGGCTGCGGACAGCGGCAGACACCGGGCTGCTGAGCTTCCTGTTGCTGATCTGGTTCTTCATCAGCTTCATCGGGCCGGAATTCTTGCCCAGCGCCACACTCCGCCTCTCGCCCTTCTACTACTACGGCACGCCGCTGATCCACGGGCTGGCATTGACCTCGGTGCTGGGCCTGATCGCGGTCGCCGCCCTGGCGTTAGGCCTTGGCGCGTTTCGATTTGTCCGCAAAGATATCGGGGTGTAGGCTCGAGCGATGACCACACCGGCAACCACAGCCACCTACCGGACCGGCAAGATCTGCTACATCGAGATTCCCGCAAAGGACATCCAGCAATCGGCCAAGTTCTACCAGCGGGCCTTCGGATGGCAGACGCGACGACGCGGTGACGGCTCGACGGCATTCGACGACACCGTCAACGAGGTCAGCGGCACCTGGGTGCTCGGGCGGCCAATCGCGGCCGAGCCCGGACTGATGGTTTACATCATGGTGGGCAGCGCCGCCGCCGCGGTTGAAGCGATCGTCGCTGCTGGCGGTCAGATCGTGAAGCCAGTTGACCCGAAGGCCCGCGAGGTGGTCGCGACGTTTCGTGACCCCGCGGGAAACCTGATCGGCATCTACCAGCAGCCGGGCCTGGCAGAAACCGAGGCGCGCGAGTCAACGGCGGCCAGAACCTCGTAGACCAGCGATCCCGGCGCGACGCTACTCAGCCAACCCCTTCGGCGAAGCGTCGGGCCGCCTTCGGCCGCGAAATTGTGCCTGGCCGTACTGCGCACCGAGGATGAGAACGAGCAGGGCCGCGGCCAGGAGGAGCCAGGGCGTCAACTGCGGCGACGCGAGCGGGTGGACGGGCGCCCGGGGCGGGCCTGGCGCCGTCCGCTCGGGATCGAAGAGCACGCTCGTGGATCCAAGGACGACCAGCACCTTGCCGGATTGCAGGACGATCGGAAAGGTCCCTCCGTTCGAAGACGTGACCGAAAGGGGCGAACCCGTCGACCATGTGCCTGTCGCCGGGTCATAGAAGATGGCAGAGACATCCCCTGCGGCACCTCCCGAAAAGTCCACCGCGAAGGCGAGAGCACGGCCGTCGCGCAGAACGATGGCTCCGCCAAACCCTTGACTGATCGCGGTCGGTGCATCTGCGATCTTCGACCACGAATTGTGGGCTGGGTCATAAAGGATCGCGCCGCTCAATGGTGTTGGAGGCTGCGCGGCCGGCTGGGGCTGCATCTGATTGCCGCCGGCCACCAGCACCTTGCCATTCGCGAGGGTAGCGGTGACTCCGTAGCTGCGCGATCCGGGCATTGGCCGGGCCGACGACCACACGTTCGTCTTCGGATCGTAAAGCCAGGCCTTCGAGTTCGAGCCATTCGTCGGATCCTCACCGCCCGCCATCAGCACCCGGCCGTCAGGGAGGGTCGCAAACATCGTCCCCCATAGCACGGCAGGCGCTGGAGCGACCGGCGTGAAGCGCTGAGTTGCTGGATCGAAAAGGTCGACGGTGGCGTCGGGAGCGACGCCGGGCCCTGGATAGGCTCTCGCCCATCCGCCGATGATCAGGACACGCCCGTCGTTCAGCCGCAGCGCGGTATGCCCCCACCGCGGCTGACTCATCGGCCCGGTTGGCGTCCAGGTCCCGTTGGCGTGAAAGAGCGCTGCCGTCGCGAGGACGTCGCCCGTTGCCGAGGTGCCGCCCGCCACGAGGACCGAGCCGTCCAGCAGCGCCGTCGCGGTGTGCTGGTTGCGTGCCTCGGGCATGCTGGGAAGGACCGACCAGGTGTTGCGCTGCGCCTCGTACACCTCCGCGTCGTCCAAAGAGCCGCGAGAGGCGGAGCCACCTGTCGCCAGCACTCGGTCGTCGGGCAGGAGGGCGAAAACGAGGCCCAGGTTGTTGGCCGCCGTCTTGGCTTCGGGTCCAAAGGCTCCGATGGGCTTGCCCTCTGTGCCAGAGGCGTCCGGCGTCACAAAGGGTAGCGCGCAGGCGCCGAGCAGGATCGGCCACGCGGCGACTGCCGTCATGAGCTTGAGGGTTCGGTTCATCGGACGCTCTGGTCGATCTGCGACCGCAGCCCGGTGCCGATCAGCTCAAACGCGAGGGCAGCCAGTACGATGGCCAGCGCCGGTACCAGGACCGGCAGGAACTGATTGTGGATGATGTACCGGTACGAGTCGGAGAGCATTTGGCCGATCTCCGGCTGCGTGAGCAATTGGAGGGGCTGGTCACCCCGCTCGCCTTCGGCGAGGGTGATAACGCCGCCGATGAACACCTTCAGGTAGCCCAGCTCCGCGAGCAGGACGAGCACCGCGCTGGCCTGAAATGGTAGCTCCACCGCCAGCGCAGGCCGCAGGTGGGGCAGCACGTGGATGCGGAAGAACGTCAGTCCGTGCGTGCCGAGTGCCCGGGCGCTCATGGCGAACGGCTGCGAGCGCACATGCTCGATCCGCTCGGCAACCACTTCGGCGACATCGCGCCATCCGACCACGGCCATGCCGATCACGAACGCGAGCAGGCGGTTGCGCGGGCTCAGTGCGTGGATGACGATGATGGCCAGCGCCAGGTATGGGAACCCGATCACCCAGCGGCTCATGCCCCGGCTCAGCCGGCGCACCGGACCATAGCCGAGCCCCATGGCGAGGCCGGCGAGGGCCCCGATGAGCACGCGAGCGATCACAACCAGCCCGACCAGCGTCAGGGAGGGCAGCGCGCCGCGCGCGGTCAACGCCACCAGGTCGCGCCCGCCGTCGTCCGAGCCCAGCAGATAGAAGTGGGTGCCATGCACGTTGTTGTCGGCGTCGAAGACGTCGATCGTGCTGAATGCGTGGAACGGTGGCAGAAAGACGGCATGCGTGCCGTGCCCGACGCCGAAGACCCAGATGGTGGTCGACCACATAAGTGGTTGCAGCAAGCCATAGGCGAGCAGGGCTCCCAGGGCGACCAGGATCGCGACGCCAGCCACCGCCGCGGCCCGTCTCATGCTTGCTCGAGGCGAAGGTCGCGGATGCGGGGGTCGAGCCAGCCCTGCAGCAGGGATGCCGCCGACTCGAGCAGGACGAGCAGGCCGGCCATGGCGACGACGAGGGCGATGGCAAGGTCCGCGTTGGGGGCAGGCGCTTGAGTGCCGGGCGCGATCCCGAGCGAGAGCAAGAGCGTGTAGCCCAGTCCCGGGTAGGCGAAGAAAAACTCGACGAGCGGCAGGGAGCCGATCATCAATCGCACCGAGCTGACCCAGGTCCCCACCAGCGTCGGCGCGGTCGGCCGGATGATGTAGCGCAGCGCGACTACTCGCCAGGGCAACCCGCGCGCCTGTGCGGCACGCACGTGATCCATGGTGCTCTCCTGGTCTAGGGCGACGCGGGTCTGCCGGAAGATGTAGGCTGCCGGGCGCACGCCCAGCACAAGAGCCGACCAGAAAATCTGTCCGATGGACACCTCGCCATACCCCCCGCTCACCCGCAGGTCCAGCGAGTTATAAAGCAGGAACTGAATCTCCTGGGCCAGGATGGCGAACAGGAAGGTGGGGACGACCCACAAGACCGTCACCAGGGGCGCGATCGCGAGGAGCCGCCGGCTGCGCAAGACCGTGATGGCGAAGGTTGCGCCGAGGCCGGCAACCGTGCCCGCGGCGATCGCGACGGCGATCAGCGCGAAGCTGCGCTCCGCGGCAATCAACACGACGCTGAGCACCTGATGCCAATCGCCGCCTACGTTGGTCGGTCCGGCACGCACCCGGCCCGGTAGCACCGGAGGCTGGACGACGGCGACCAGTAGCCAGGTCACCAGGAGAATGCCACTCAGCTGAAAGGCGAACAGCGCGACGATCCGCGCGGATGCCCACAACTGCGGCCAGCGCGCGAAAACGATGGCCACGGCCAGGCTGACGATCAGTGCGATAAGGCTCAGGTTCAGCCAGAGCATGCCTACGATCCCACCATTGCATCCAATTGTTAGGTCGAGATTAGGTCCGGGCCCGCAGACTCCATCGCGCTGCTCAGTTAGGCGGGCCCCGTCTCGGTGCGCGCAAATTCAAGCAGCACGGCGGCCATCCAGTCGGAAGCCTAGCTCGTGCTTACGGCGAAGGAAGCATAGCTGCGGCGTCTGCCGAGTCCCCACAGGATTGGGCAGAGTGCACGGTCGGTTGACTGGACGCTAAGGCGGCGTTAGCTTATTGGATAAGTCGTCGGGAGGATTCGGCTGACCAGGAGGGAATGGGGATGGGAAATTGGCGCCGTTTTGCTGCGGGTGGGATCGTCGGACTAGTCTTGCTGCCGCTCAGCGCGGCCACGACAGCGCCGGCTTTAGCGAGCAACGATTTCTGCGCCCGAATCGGCCACGTGGCCGCCTCGGCCGGCGCTCGCATTTACTGCGACTTCAAGGCGAGCCAGCAGGCCGGTGTTCCACGGCCGAAGGCCGCGACGTCAGCGGCGAAGACGCAACCGGAGCACAACGAGGAGGGTGCGCCACGGCAGTTTGGCAAGAATGTCAATGCGGCCAATCCTCAGGAGGACCAGTTCGCGGTGCCACCAGGGGCCCAGGCATACGGCCAGGCCGAAACATCGATTGCCGCGACCGGCCCCTACGTGGTCGACGCGTGGAACGATGTGACGGGTTTTTTGGCCCCCTGCGGTCTTTCGTATTCACCGCCCTTTAAAGAGGAGGTCACTGGTTACGGCTTCTCAGCCGACGGCGGCCGCTCGTTCACCGACATGGGCGGGCTCCCGAACGATTGCACGACCGGATACCGGCTCTTCGGCGACCCCAGCGTAGAAAGCTGGCAACGAGGGGGCACCACCTACTTCTATGTCAGCAGCCTTTACATCAGTGTCGTGACCGGCCAGTCGAACGTAGCTGTCAACGCGTGCGCTGCCACGGGAAACATCCTCGCCTGCAAGCCACCTGTCCTCGTAGCAGCCGGTGGTCCGGGTGACTTCCTTGACAAGGAATTCCTGTCGATTGACCCGAGCCGCAGCCGCCTCTACGCTAGCTATACCCGCTACAACGGAGACCCGGCCTCTCCAAATTTCCAGGGCCAGATCGAGCTGGCGGCCTGTGACATCAGCAGTCCCGGAACTCCGGTTTGCTCACCCGGGGGATCGCCCACGCCGTACTTCGTAGTTCAGCCCGGCCAGCTGTGCCAGAACGAGGGGTCGTACCCAGCGGTGCATGTTGGTAGCGGAGATGTCTACGTAGCCTGGGAATACAACCTGCAGACGAACCTCGGACCGCCATGGGGCCCGACGGATTGCTAGACGCTGCCCGTACAGAACAAGGTGGCCTACGTGCCGTTTGCCTGCCTTCTCGTGCAGCCGGTGTCGCCGTGCGGGACCACCCCCAAGCAGCAGGCCGTCAATATCATTTCGATCGATCTCGCGATCGTGCCCGGTTACAATCGTGTCCCGCAATTCCCATCCCCGGGGATTCAGGACTTCCCCAGGATCGCGGTCAGCCAGCCGGCGGGGACGGTCAGCATTGCCTGGAATGACGCGCGCCGCATCCCGACCGCCGATATCCTGCTCCAGAGTTTCAACCTCGTCAGCCTGAAGCCGGTGCAGGACGCTCCCATCCGCCTGAACGCGGATCCGGGATCGACGTGGAACATCCTGCCGGCCCTTCGAAACGCTGATGCGGACGGCAAGCTGAACGTGACCTGGTACCAGCAGCGAGAGCCGGGGGCGCTGACTGACGTCATGGCGGCCGTGAGCTTTGATCCGCGCACCGAGGACATCCCCCGAAACGTGCGCGTTACGACCGAGCCAACGGGATGGCTCAACGTTTCGTCAAACATCATCCCCAACTTCGGCGACTACACCGATAACTATGTACTCGCGACGCCGAATTCGCCCTACACGGACCAGACTTTGTACGTCGCGTGGTCGGATGGCCGACTCGGACTACCGCAACCGTTCTCGTCTAGGCTCAGTCCAGGCGACGGGCAGTAGCGCTCAAGCGGAGGAGGAGCGAGTCGCTCCTCCTCCCCAGTATCGAGGGCTCGTGCGGCGGGCAGTGACGGGTCGCGGCTGAGTTCCGAAAGCAGCAGGGTCGCGTCTTGGACCACCCTTCTTCTAGGCCGAGACGCGTCAGGTGAACCAGCCGGCGGCAGCTCGCGCGGCCTTGACTACCACCCAGCACGTCGCGCCGGACGAGAGAAGGCTCCCGGCCCATCCGAGCCCGAAAAGCACAAGCGGGTACGCCGTAACGAGGAGAACGGCCGCGAGCCGGCGAGCCGCGGGTGGCTTCAAAATCAAGACGCCCGAACCTACCAGCGCCGCGGCCGAAGCGACGATCAACTCCTCGAAAGCCATTACGCTTGAGTAGCCAGATCCGGTCGCCGTTACAAAAATCAACAGGCCCGCGGCCAGGAGGAGGCCGACCGCGCTCAGGACACTGAACAGGGAGGCTTGCGTACCCCGCCCGAACGCTCCGGCCAGGAGGGCAACCGCACCCCCGGTGCTGACCACGGGTAGGAGTACGACGAAGAGCAGGTAGAGCAGGTAGGGCATTCCTCAAGCAGCTGGAGCCGTCGCCACAGTCTCAACGCGCCGGGTGGCCAGCTACCTTCGCGGCCGGCGGCGGAACTAGCGTACAAGCGTGTTCGGTGGAGGAGCCCGTGGCGGACACTAATCGAACATTTGAATGGGCCGGAGGCGTAAGAAACGCGACAACAGGAAGGCCACCCCGCCAAAGCCAGCAGGGTGTTCTGGAGCAGCAGCGGCAGCTTTCTTAGCCCGTCCCGTTTTGTCCACCGTGAGGGTCGACCGCCACAACCGTTACGACGCGCGGATCGCATTTTCTACGTTCCTCTATGCTGGCGGGTTCCTCATCCTCTCGATGCTGCCACGGCATACTGCCAGCCTCCTCGAGGGCCTGCGCTGGCTGGCCTTTCCGGTTGGTGGAGCCGCCGTTGTCGGGGGCGCGGCTATCGCCACGCAAAGTCTCAAACGGGTTGCTCCACGTTCTGGTGTCGCCGCGGGACTACGGGTGTTCGCCATTGTTACCGGCGTTGTCTGCGCAGCCATCGGTTTATTGCTTGGAGCTGACCTGGTATCGACGTATACGTGCTGCCCTGGCTACCATGGCCTTGCCAGCTATTTTGGGCTGCTCATCGTTGCCGGACTGTCAATCAGCGTCGCGGCGGTCTTCGTACCGATCACGTTCGCCGTGTTACTGCGATCAACCGAACGCAGCGCAACTCGGAATTCAACGCTCGTGGGCCTGACCGCAGCCTTATTGCCAAGCGCCGTGTCGTTGGCGACGGCACCACGGTATTACCAGGACATCGGGAATTGGATGAGCGCGGCGGGGTCTGTGCTGACGGTTGGCTTGCTCGTGATGGGGATCTTGGCGCTCTGGCATTTCCGGTCATCGGGCTGGCCATTGGTGCTCCCGTTGCTACCGCTTGCAGCGGTGACACTCCTCATGGGGAGCGGCGTCGCTTGGCAGTCTGCCTCGCTGCCAAGCGATAGTCCAGCCACCTCTGTTCGGGCCACATCCCAATCCATCGTCTTGGTGGCGCCCACCGGCCATTCCGAGGTAGTCGGGGAAGTCAACAGTTACCAGGCCGAATACAACCTTCTTGCTCGGCGCGCCGGACTCCCGATTGATGCCGCTACGTTTGTCATCACGTTCGATTCTGTTTCTACGCGGCCGACCACGCTTGCAGCCTGGCAATGGCCCATTTCGATGTCGCTCTCCCACACACCAGGTCAGAGGCTTCAGCAGTTTCGCCAAGCTGCCGCCTATGCACTCACTTATCGCTTTGGATTTCCCGCATATGAACCTTATGCCGCCTTCGAACAATGGCTTCTCGATCAGGCAGCACCAACTCGCTCCATCTCAGAGGTTTGTCAGTCTCAGGTGGCAGAGGCCCCGTTCGCTAGCGCTGAGCGAAATGGAGGTATCAGTGCCGCACAAGACCTCATGCATCAGCTCTCCCCGGGCCCCTTTGACCCCGGTCGTCAGCCGATCACTGACGACCAATGGCTCGCGCGGGCCCAAGCGCTCTGTAGCTCCTCGTGAGTAGAAGCGTCCTAAAGAGTAGCCCGTGGCGGACACTAATCGAACAAACGAATTTGGGCCGGTCCCAAGATGCCAGTCCGGCAGGCCTTTAGCGGCGCGCGCAGCCGGCACCCATCTCCCCACATCATTCCTGCCGCGTCCTCAGAGCCAACCTGGACTAGGAGTTGCCAGCCTGCGGCTCCCGGCGGAGCTCCGCCACCCACGAGTCTGACTCTTGGTCAGGCCGCTAGCCATTCCCAAGTACCGGCCTTGAACCGGTACTGCACCATATAAGCGGCTTCTCGTGGGAGATTCTGGCCAAGCTTCCAGTCGCCACGACATACAGCCAATCTGATCGCGTCCTCCGACAGAGTGACCATGTCCTGAGGAGCCGTCCACGCGGTGGCAGGCTCGATTAGGTGGTCTAGAACCCTAGGATTCGGGGCCGTCACCTCGAGGTCGGTGTGACTCGAAGCTATCGTGAAGTTGACTAAAGCGCGGCTGACGGTCGCCCGGAGGAGGTCGTTGGACCGGGCCTCCTGCCACATGTAACACGCGTCATGGTTGCTCACGTAGAGGCTTGCCCACGTAAGAGGGTCAAGCATCCCGGCTTTTGGTTCTCGCGCATGGGCGATCACCATGAGCTCGTCGAGTTCCGCCTTGGAGAGTTCGTGGCTCGCGTCGATCATCTCGAAGTCATACGTGTGCAGGTCTTCAACAAACCGCGGGAGGTCGGAACTCCGAATCCGAATTAGGTCGCGAATCCCTTCGCGGGCTGGACCCCGGTGGGTGCGGGCCCACTCTATCTCGTATCCCATCACTTCGATAGCGCGTGTTCTCGCGATCTCCTCCGCGTCGAGAAGTAACCGGTCGCTCCCTGGGCGGAACTGGTAGTGGCCAACGTCCCATACATAGGTGTAGGGCAGGGCGATGTCTCCCCAGGAGGGACCGACGTCTGAAACATCAAGTGCAACCAAAGACAACGTCCAGATCCCCGCTGGCGTGACTTCGGTCCGGACACGAAACGGAAAGGGGGTCCCGGTGGGTCCTATCGTGTTCACAAGAAAGGCATTTGCCCGCGAAATAGCCATTTGTCTCATCATTCCACGTTCTGAGTTACCCCTTCGACGAGATCTGCGAACCACGAAGGGGGTTCGAATCGTGTTCGGTTAAGTAGCCCGTGGCGGACACTATTCGAACAATCGAACCTGGACCCTATGACTTAATCGCGCTGGTGACGAGCGCAGGGACCAGGACGCGCTTTTCGAAATCCGTCCCGCCCTGGGTGAAGGTTCCCGTGAACAGGAAGGCTGGCTCGAGGTAGGTCGTTCCGCTCCCCGCCGCCACCGCGATGTAGACG